>JBGSVR010000392.1:0-8154 GCA_041752855.1 Thermosynechococcaceae cyanobacterium | reverse complement strand
ATGAAAATAAAGAGATAATAGAATCTGGCACAGCTTCTCCAGAAGGAGATTCGAGTAGCTGGGAAAAAGCTAAAGAGTATTTTAGAATTGCTGAATTTATAGATGGGCAGGTAAAAGGCCATCTAGGTAGAGGCCATATTAATGTCGGGCAGTATGCCATTGCTTTATATAGGAATTTTCAAAAAAGTCCAATATTGAAGTTGCTTCATCCCCATCTGAAGGGTGTTACTGCAATAAACTCTTTTGGCAAAGATATAATATTTGGAGCAAAAGGTGTTCTTTCTTTGACTCCGTTAACAGATATTTCCTTGATTACAGCCATTAAAGATGATCTAGGTAGCTGTGATTGGGCTAAGTGGTCGCCAAGAGAGAGTGTGAGTGATCAACATTCATACGCGAAGATTCAAAATCTCTATTGGAAAATTCTTGAAGAATATATAGATGAATTTTTTTCAACATACCTAGATAAGATAAAACTTGATTGGAAGGAGGTATATTTCTTTTCAAGAGATCTAGTTGATCATAGCGTTCCATTATTATTGCCTACTTTAGCTGAGGGAGAGGAATGGTATTCTAGAAATGAGATACCTAAAGCTTCAGGAAGCCAAAAAGCAGTTAGTGAAATCACAGATGTGCTTGTAGATCCCCCTGACGAACATATTGAGAACTTGAAGCAGGTATGCGCTTACGCTATTTATCATGCAACTATTTGGCATGACTGGAGGAACGATTACCAAAATGACTATGGTGGCGAAGTTGATTATGCCCGTTTATCTATCGAATATACAGTTAAGGAGGCATCATTTCAATTATTTATCGTTAACATTCTTAATTCTATAAAACATGGTTATATTCTTAAAAATGAGGAAAAGGATATTCCTGTTTCATTTATCTCAAAGTTAAAGGCCAGAGATTATGACTTTTCACAGCTAGGTTATGACTTGAAGGATCTTCGATCTCAAATCAATATCTAATGTAATTTACATGGAATACAGCGTAAAGCGGGACAGTTGATTTGAATTTTATTCAGCAAAAATTGCTGGAATGCACATTCTGTCGGACAAAATCTAAAGTCCTTATGGGGCAACCTGTCTCGCTTTAAGTTGATACCCTATTGTTTGAGCAACGAGATACGGAGCGCTCAAAATTGCTGATGACGACTCTCGACAATCTCAACCGTCAATTCGGAGCCAGAACTGTGCAATATGCCTCAGCAGGGCTGAAGAAGGGCTGGGGGATGAAGCAGGAGAGGCGATCGTCTAGACCCTTAGTGTCTTATCGTTATTTTTGCTCTTACCCCTTAACGATTTTGTTGGGTTTCAAGCCGTTAAATTCGCTTATCCATAACGATAAGACAGTAAGGGATCGTGACCGAAAATGGCAAGCTCAAACTTGCCGTAGGTTCCCCAGGTGGCAGCACCATTATTACGACCGTGTTTCAGATTTTGCTCAATCGCTTGGTCTATAAAATGGACGCAGGAAAAGCCGTTTCTGCCCCCCGAATTCATAACCAGTGGCTTCCCGATCAGTTGCGATTTGAGAAAGGTGGGTTAAATGCCGTTACCCTCAATGCGCTGAAGGCACGGGGGCAGGTGTTGGAAGAGCGATCACCGTGGGGCAATGCCAATATGATTGTGGTCAGCCCTGATAATACGCTCGAAGGAGCCGCCGACCCACGCGGAGAGGGGGCTGCAAGAGGCTACTAAGCCAAAGGACAATCGCCACTAAATCAGGAACGGGAGCATCCCACTTTGACGCACCTGAAGTGGGTTTTGAGTTTTTTCAGACTTACTACTGGAGCGTTGCTGAGGGTTGCTCTGTTTGGGACGCATCGCGCCGATTGAAACGAAACAATTGGTTTGCTATTTTTTAGAATTTTTGCTGCGTTGCTTTGATCAAAAAAGCTGGAAAACCCTTAGGCATCAAAATCGAATTATTCTGCTAAGATTTCAGTCGATTATTTAAATTAAAAATTAGGCTTAACGTTCGCGATGCTTGATCCCAATCTCTGTACAAACTGCCCGCAGCGGATAGTCCCACGGGTCTGGGATAAACTGATCTAAATATGCAAATTCAAACACAATACCAATCGTGGGTATATTAGCCCAGGCTGGATCACTCAAGAGCCGATCATAAAAGCCGCCGCCGTAGCCTAGCCGAAAGCCCCGACGATCGCACCCCACAGCAGGCACCAGTATCAAATCAACTGCGTTTGCTTTTAGGACGGGCAGTGTAGAAACAGGTTCCAAAATCCCGTAGGCTCCAGGCCGGAGCTGCTGTGGCTGTGTGGGTTGCCACTCATGCCAAATCAGCGTTTTCTCGACACACCTAGGAATGCCCCAACGTTTGTGGGGGAAGTGATGCGTCCAGAGATGAGTGAGGTTAGGTTCTTGGCGATCGCTTAAATAAACCAGAATTGTTTGAGCATTCTGCACCCACTCAAACTGGGCTAAATTTTGACAAATCGCATCACTTTTAATATGCCAGTCTTCAGGGGTAAGGGCTTTACGCTGCGTCAAAAGACGCTTTCGCAGTATTTTTTTATTCGATGGAAACGCTGAGATATCCGAGTTATCCGTCACGGCACCCTGACCTCCAAAAGCCTTAGGCAAAGCGTACCGCAACCCAAAATAGGCCATCCACCAAGAGCGTACTCAGCACCGCGCCCATAAATGCCCACCAGTGAACCGCGTGACCGTGCCCACGACGAACCTTAGGAATGACGAGAAGGGGCATTAGACCCGTGACAACTAAAATGAGAACCAGAGCGCCAGCCCAGAACGCGCCGCTAGAATTTTGAATTTGACCTAGCGCAGTTTGCAAGATCGGCAAAGAATCTTTAACCTCTACCTGCATCACCTGACGCCAGTAGGGAATTAGCCCTAGTAAATAGAAATAGCCATCCGTGATGGCTGTTCCCCACAATGAGCCTAAATAGAAGAGTGTGCCAACCACATAGCGCTGACGTAACAGCGCCCAGATGGCGAAGGGCACTCCAATAGCTTCAATAGGTAAATGAATAAATGGCTCCCACCTAAACCATCCCCAATAGATTGATCCGGCAAACCAGCTCCAGGTAAAGCCCAGCAC
Organism: Thermosynechococcaceae cyanobacterium; assembly: GCA_041752855.1. GTDB lineage: Bacteria > Cyanobacteriota > Cyanobacteriia > Thermosynechococcales > Thermosynechococcaceae > JAAURS01. Next base: position 5,064 of record JBGSVR010000392.1, on the reverse strand, counting down.
TAAATCGCCATAGAGGGCGGTATTAGGCTTTCGGTAAAGGCCGTAGCCTAAGGCAATCCAGCCTAAGGTCAACACCAAACTTATCCAAGGCCACTGGCGTACCAACGGAGCCTGAATAAAAACTGGAATCGAAACTAAAAATGCTGCAAGGCCAAAGAAACGCCAGCCCAAACGATCACCCTTATCAATACCTTGATTTAAGGATGTAGCTGGGGTCTGGGTCTGCATACTGGCAGAAGCAATGGGAGGGGAGGTAAGTGCTGACAAAGTAATATGAAGCCTTTGTGTACCTATGTAAACATAACATGTCATATCCCCCGTGGGGGTATCCGACGGTGCTTTTCCAGATTGTCTTAAGCAATGAATCGCCTACGTTTACTAAAGGCAGCACATATCTCGAGGAAAGGTTCAGGTTGGCGCTAAACTTTTAGAGTTAATGGCATGGAGCAACCCCCGTGGCGATCGCAGAACTCCCAACCCTACAGCCTTTGTCCGCTTTTTTAATGGCTCAAGCAACAACGGCTCAAGCGACGGCTCAGACTGGCATCTTTACGTGGGTGCAGGCCGTTATTTTAGGCATTGTGCAGGGCATTACAGAGTTTTTGCCCATTAGCAGTACGGCACACCTGCTTATCTTCACCGATATTTTTGGCTGGAAATCCATTTGGACGAAGGAAGCCACCGATGCCATTCAGTTTGGCAGCGTGGTTGCAGTGGTGATGTACTTTTGGAAAGACATTCAGCAGATTGTAGGGGGGGCGATCGCCGCTTTCAGAGCCAAAGACTGGCAGCGTGAAGAATGGAAAATTTTGATCGGCATTATTGCAGGTACCATTCCGGCTCTTACCGTCGGGTTGATCATTAAAAAAGTGCTGAATGTTTCGCTAGAAAGCCCTATCCTCATTGCCGTAATGGCGATCGTGATGTCACTGCTGCTGGCACTCGCAGAGAAAATTGGCAGTCGTAAGCGAAACTTTGACCAGCTTGACGTGAAAGATGGCTTTTTGGTGGGGTTAGGTCAAATGATTGCCCTTTTGCCAGGCGCATCCCGCTCTGGGTCAACCTTAACTGCTGGTCTACTCCTGGGGCTAGAGCGCGATACGGCCGCTCGGTTTTCGTTTTTGCTCGGCATTCCAGCGCTCACCATCGCAACCCTTGTGCAAGGTAAAGATGCTCTGAGTCAGCATGACATGCTGGTGCCCCTTCTGATTGGCACGGCCTCGGCCTTTGTCTTTTCGTACCTATCTATTGCGTGGTTGCTGAAGTTTCTGAGAAATCACAATACTTGGGGATTTGTCTGGTATCGACTGGGGTTAGGTGTGGCGCTACTGATTGCGGTTATTTCAGGCCAACTCAAGTAAATTGTTTTCCACCTAACTAGCTCACCTTATCCACCTGCTAAACGCCGCGCATGGGAGTCTTGAAACAGTGCATCTGGTCGTTCGGTTGCAAGCGCGCGGTACATTGCCACCGCATAAGCAGTTTTGCAAATAGAATTCATCAATTAAAGACTAAAAAGGTCGTTTGACCTAGGTCATTAGAGGAACCTGGACAAAGGCGTACTCTTCTACCACGCGGTTTTGAATTAAATGCTCTTGAATAATGCGCTCTAGCACTGGCACCGTGACAGAGTGATACCAAACGCCGTCAGGGTACACCACCAAAATGGGGCCATGCTGACACACTCTAAGGCAGTTGGTTTTGGTGCGAAATGTGCAGGTCGGCTGCTCTGGCGTAACCTGATCCAGCTTTAGTTCCTTTAGCCGCCTTTTAAGATAGTTCCAAGACTCTACGCCCACTTCTCTATCGCAGCACAATGCATGGGTGGGATCTGCACATAAAAGTAGGTGCCGCGCCACAGCACGGAGTCCTAAAGACGCTACCCGCCGCTGAAGTGACTCCGATTGGGAGATAGCCTGCGGCGTTAAGCTTGGTTCTAGAGCAAGCGTTTGTTCGACACTTATGCCCTGATCTGGTGAATTCATTAATGGGCAGACCCATTGCCGTGGTAGTCATCGCTGTCATAGAACCCATTTTTGGTGCCAAAAAATAGGCAGGATATTGTAAAGACCACGGTTAAGCCAACCAAAATAAGCTTCATCTCCATCACCACAAACTCTCTTAAAAGATTAGATCAAAGAATAGAATCTGCCCTCTACGCTATCGTAGTCGAGACTCATCTGCAAAATTCTCAACATTTTTGTTGAACCGCATCTAAAGTTATGGCTGCTCATTTTTTAGATACCACATCCCTGAAAAACTGCATGGATGCGGTTGGGGTTAAAAGCTTTCGAGCCTTAGCGCTGCAAAGCGGCGTGTCTCGGCGACAGGTTGAGTGGCTGCGGCAAGGGCAGGTGAGCCGTCTATCGGTTCAAAGTGCTTTGCGATTGGCGGCGACGCTTAAGCTTTCTCTCACAGAACTGCTGCATCGGTTTGGGAATGATTGCGCGCTGCTGCCAGAATCGTCACCTTTAGAAGATTCTGCCCAGAATTATCAGCGGTTGGAGCAGGCGTTAGCGTATCAGAAAGCATACCTGCTCGAACATTTCCAGTCCGAAGCGCTCAATATTTTAGAGTCGCTGCTGATTCAGTGGCCGACGGCTGCCCATGCCGCCCAAACTAATCCGACGCTACCTGCGATTCGGCTAATTCCGTTACTGAAGCCTCTCGAGCAGCTTCTGCAATCGTGGGAGATTGAGGCGATCGCCTCAATCTCCCAAATCGTCCCCTACGACCCCACCCTCCATCAGTGGAGCGCAGAGACTGCCCCACCAGCGGTTCAACATCCGGTGCAGGTGAGTCATGTGGGCTATCGTCAAAGAGAGCGGCTGCTGTATCGCGTAAAGGTGCGGCTCCCGAAAGCAGATGCTGGTTCATCGGTTTAGGTTGAGAGAAGTTTAATGCGATCGCCCCTATCCCCCTGGCAGCTCAAGCCCCAGCAGCATCCGCCAACGTGGTTAACAGAACTGCTGAAAACTCGCTTACCCCAAAGTGACGGACGTTTCGTCGCGCAGCTTCTGTGGCAAAGAGGATTGCAAGATGAAGCATCTGTCTTGGCTTTTTTAGACAGCAGCCAATATCAACCCACGCCACCTTCAGCCTTTGGGGTCGAGATGGAGCAGGCTGTGGCGCGGTTGATTAAAGCCCGCGATCGCCAAGAAACGGTCTTTATTTGGGGAGATTTTGACGCGGATGGCATTACGGCAACGGCGGTGCTGTGGGAGGGGTTAGGCCAATTTTTTGAGCAGGCGCAAACCCTGCACTTTTTTATCCCTAATCGGCTCAAGGAGTCTCATGGGCTTTCGAGGGCAGGCATTGAGGCGATCGCCGCCCAAAGCACAAATCTAATCGTGACCTGCGATACGGGCAGTTCTGACCATGCTGAAATTGACTACGCCCAGTCATTGGACATTGATATCATCATCACCGATCATCACACCCTGCCGAAAGAGCGCCCCTCAGTGGCTGCGTTTCTCAATTCCCGCACGTTCTCTCCAGGGCATCCGCTGGCACATCTATCTGGCGTTGCTGTTGCCTACAAACTCGTAGAGGCGCTTTACGAAGCACTGCCTCAAGTCCCTCAAGCCCCCCTAGAAGACCTACTCGATCTGGTCGCCATTGGACTCATTGCCGATCTCGTTCAGCTCACCGGAGACTGTCGCTATCTTGCCCAGAAAGGGCTGGAGCGTCTTAAGCAGCAGATTGATCACCCTACCCGCCCTGGTGTCGCAAAACTGCTGGAATTGTGTCGGAAGACTGGCGATCGCCCCTCAGACATTTCCTTTGGGCTAGGTCCGCGCATCAACGCCCTCAGCCGCATCCACGGCGACGCCCGCGAAGGGGTCGAACTGCTCACCACCCGCGATCCGGTTCGCGCCGCAGTGTTGGCGGAATCGGCTGAAGTGACGAATCTTTGCCGTAAAGAAGTGCAGCAGCGCGTCACTCACGAAGCCGAGGCTTATTTAGCGCGGCTTGACTTAGAAGCAACCTCCGTCATTGTGCTGAGCGATCTGCAGTGGCCTGTGGGGGTTTTAGGCTTGGTTGCCAGCCAGTTAGCCCAGACCTATGGCAAGCCTGCCATCCTGCTCAGCAGTGCAAGCTCCACCCCAGATACAGCGACAATCTTGAGAGGGTCTGCCCGTTCTGTGCGAGGCATTGACCTCTATGACCTGCTTCAGCAGCAGACGCATCTCCTCGATCGCTTTGGCGGACATCCCTTTGCAGCCGGACTGAGTTTACCCCTAGAAAATCTGCCGCTGTTGACGGCATCCATTAATCAATGCTTTCGGCAAACCATTGGGCAATGGACACCCCCTCCCGTAGAGATTGATCTAGAAGTGACCCTTGCCGACGTTGTGCAGGATGGTGGAAAGTTTTTATTTAGAGAGCTTTTACAGCTTGAGCCTTACGGCATGGGCAACCCAGCCCCACAGCTCTTGATTCGCAACTGCTGGCTAGAACGACGGCGAGGTGGGGGCACACAGGCAAGGGGCAATCACAAAGTGCGGTACAAAAAAACGCGGTTTATGCTGCGGGATGAAAGCACTTCGAGCTTATTTCCTGGGGTTTGGTGGGGGCACGATGCAAACGAGTTGCCCGATGGACAATGTGACGTGGTGGTGGAGCTAGAGTATGGACAGCTCTATAAACAGTCTGAATATCACCTGCGATTGACTGCTGTTCGCCCCGCGTCAGTGGAGTCATCACTTACAGATTCACCTTCAGTAGAACCGTGGCTGCTCGACTGGCGACAGCAGACCGCAGCGCCTTTTTCCTCAAACCCGATTCTTCGCTTAGAGCAGTGCCCCAATGACTGGGATGAGCTAGATCTGTGGGCGCAGCAGGCGAATACTCAGCAAGAAAAATTGGCCTTGGCTTATCCGGCCTCGGCACCGCCCGAAACAGCTTTGAAATGGCAGCAGCTCGCGGGGTTAGCTAAATATTTAGCCCGTACCCAGAGCTACGTTACAGTTCAAGCGGTTCAGAAACGCTTGGGACTGGGAGGGCGATCGCTTTCTCTTGGCTTGGCTGCTCTTCAGTCTGTCGGGTTTACCATCCGTCTTA
>JBGSVR010000391.1:0-16730 GCA_041752855.1 Thermosynechococcaceae cyanobacterium | reverse complement strand
CGATAAAATCCCGTAGCTCATCTATAGGTTTCGGTTCTGAGTTATTACTCTGATCCTCAGATATGTCTTCCATAAGTGTCAACAGACTCTAGAGCTATGATAGATTCTAAATATTTTACAACTGATTTAGGACTGCTATACCGCAATCAGCCGCAAATAGATGTCTATGATTTTCCACCATTCAAGTCAAACTAAAAATAGACGATTTAGTCCCAGAAGTCTTTGGAGCATCGGCTCAATTTTGAGTATTGTTGCCCTACTCTGGCTCCTTCAGAATGTGCAGGAAGGACTAAAAAATATAGGATTGACCGATTACTTTCCCCCACTGGTCATGTCTGATGGCGATCCTTATATTCGAGCTTTAATGAGGACTATTTCTGCCAGTGAATCAAATGGAAAAAACTCCTACGCTCTTTTGTACGGCGGTAGTCATATTCATGATTTAAGCCAACATCCCAATCAATGCATCCCGATTAGGACTAATGTCAATCAAGGACAATGTTCGACAGCCGCTGGACGCTATCAATTTCTGACTTCTACTTGGCTAGAACGAGCAGGCCAATATCACCCAGCTCCATCTATGGCAGACGGACATACAAACTATAGCTTTGAACCCAAATATCAAGATATCGTTGTCTATGATTGGCTCAAAGATCAGTCTCAATGGGAAATTGATATCCTAACCCTGCTTAAAGAAGATCGTGTCGAAACGGTGCTGACTCACTTGTCTGGCGTTTGGACAAGTCTAGGTGGCGGTATCGAAGATAATTTGAACACCCCTCGTCTACCAGCGCTTTACCGCAAATTTCTGAAAGAGGAATTTAAGATTGCCTCTAAATCTATTCCACAAATAACTCATGAGAATGGAGACAATATAGATCATTAACAAATGATTTTCTGAGCATTTTTACGTTTTTAATACTTATGCTTTTGATTGAATGGTCTCCTTCAGAAGCAATATTGACATTGGTGGATGTTCTCTGATAGATTCTTGGCTGGATGATTTCACAACCTGCCAATGGAATCAGCGAACCCGCGACCGTTAGTTTCGTGCCGTTAAATAGCAATGACAGTCTGGCTTTTCAATCAGTGACGCAACCAAGGCATTCAGCGCTGTAGCCGCCAGTAACCCGCCGCCCAACGTGCCCTCAATCACGATCGAGGGCACCTGCGATCGCAGCAGTTGACGCTTAGCCGCTGGAGCATGGCTAAAGCCAATCGGCATCCCAATGACGAGAGCAGGCCGTAGCGTCTGATGGGCGATCGCCTCACACACTTCCAGCAAAACGGAGGGCGCATAGCCAATCACTAGCACACAGCCCTCAGACAAACTCTGTAATCGTTCTTTCCAGGCGGGTTCTTGCCAAAATGCCTGTTCCGCTTCCGAAGCCGTGCTGATGTGTGGGTTGTCGATTAATACTTCTACGGAGCAGCCCAAATGAGCGAGGCGGGTTTGATCCAGCGCTGCTCCGACGGTGGAGACATCGGTCACAATCTGGCAACCCGATTTCAGTGCATCTCGGCTTGCTGCGATCGCTCCTTTACTCAATCGAACGAAAGGAACTAAACTCACATCCCCACAGGCCAGCACCAGTTTTGAGAGTAAATCGACCTCAATTTCAGAGCGACCCGACAGATCGGGCAGCAGGCGCTGAAGCGATTCTTGAAATGCTTCAGGATGGGCTTGGACATCTGCATCTAAGCCACCCCAAAGTTTTTCGAGCGTCCCTATCCCAGACTGAGTTTCGACTTCCAACAGCTTGAGCTGAGCGATCGCCTCGGCTTGAGCCACCTGACAATGCCGATCTCGCCCTAAGATTCCCTCCAAGGCGGTGGCGGTTTGCCGCAGGTGGGTCATTTGCTGGATAACGGCCTGGTACTGCTGCTGAAGTTTCGCTAGCAGCGTTTGGGTCATGTCTGCATCGGGCGAGGTCTCTAGCAACTGCTGAATATGGGAAAGCTGAAAGCCCTGTTGCTTTAATGCCACAATCCGCTGGAGCCGTTGCGCGTCTTGTTCGGTGTAGAGGCGGTAATTTCCAAGCGATCGCGCAGGCAGTGGCAATAGCCCGATCTGATGGTAGTGCCGCACCATCCGTGGCGTAATGCGACCCTCAACCGTTTCTGTGAGTTCTTTGATGGTCAGGTGGGGAGTGTTCATGGGGTTAGTTTAATCTAATTCCTTGACATTGACAGTAATGTCAAGGTTTAGGGTAAGAGGGCGATTCCCCTCAACTAAAAGTCTGATGTCTTCTGTTCCCCTAAACATTCATCGTTTTTCAACACGGCTCAGAGAGCATCCCGATGCAGTTGCGGCTCTCGCTTGCGCTGTTTTGGTCTTTTTGGGCTGGCAAACGCTCAATCTGGGTTGGATTGGAGCTGCCCTATTCATTCTGACTGCTGCCTATGTGGTGGGTGGGTTTGACAGTGCCCGTGAAGGCTTGACGACCCTGTTTGCAGAAAAAGAACTGGATGTAGACCTGTTAATGATTGTGGCGGCTTTGGGTGCGGCAGCGCTGGGGCTATGGCGACGCGAATATTACCTGATTGTAGATGGAGCCGTTTTAATTCTCATTTTTGCCATTAGCGGGGCACTCGAAGGCTACGCTATGCAGCGCACCGAGCGCAGTATTCAGGGATTAATGAGTCTGACCACCGATACAGCACGGGTAATCTTGAATGGACAAGAGCAAACCGTACCGATCAACGATCTGAAGATTGGCGATCAGGTTCTGGTCAAGCCAGGGGAATTAGTGCCTACCGATGGTTTGGTGACAGAAGGGTTCAGTACGCTAAATCAGGCTTCAATCACAGGCGAGTCTATCCCTGTCGAGAAAATGGTGGGCGATGAAGTCTTTGCAGGCACCATCAATGGCAATGGAGCGTTACGACTTAAGATCCACCAGCCGCCAGAAAGCAGCTTAATTCAACGGGTAATCCGTCTTGTGCAGCAAGCTCAAAATGAAGCCCCACCTTCTCAGCAGTTTATTGAACGATTTGAGCGAGGGTATGCGAAGGTCATTGTAGTGACGGGGATCTTACTAAGCACCCTACCCCCCTTCCTGTTGGGCTGGAGCTGGGAAGATACCATTTATCGCGCCTTAATTTTTCTAGTTGTCGCGTCACCCTGTGCTTTGATGGCATCGATTATGCCAACCCTGCTCTCTGGGATTGCAAATGGCGCACGAAATGGAATCTTGTTCAAAAATGGAGCGCAATTAGAGAGGATTGGGCAGGTCAAGGCGATCGCCTTCGATAAAACCGGAACGCTGACGACTGGTAAGCTTCAGGTGATTCATGCCATGTCAGACCAAAAGTCCACAGACCAGTTACTCTTAGTGGCTGCGGCATTAGAGAGTTTGTCTGAGCATCCGATTGGTAACGCGATTGTTGAGGCTGCGCGTAAACAAAATTTGACTTGGGCAGAAGCCATCAATGGGCAAGCACAGGCTGGACAGGGAATTACCGGAGAAATCGATCATCAAACGGCAGTAGTTGGAAAAGCTGCTTTTGTCCAGGCTCAAACGAAGTTCGTTTCAAACGCCCTAATCGAGCAAAGTCAGCAGTGGGAAGCAGAGGGTAAAACGGTCGTGTGGGTTGCCTATGCGGGAGAGAGCCTTGGCATTATCGCCATTGCCGATACGGTACGACCTGCGGCAGCTCAAGCAATCTCTCGGCTCAAACGCTTAGGGGTTGAGCGAATTGTCATGCTAACAGGCGACAATTCGCGGACTGCGCGTAGCATTGCTGAGCAAATTGGGGTAGACCAAGTGTATGCAGAACTCTTGCCAGAAGATAAGGTTGATGTAATTCGACAGCTACAAAAGCAATATCAGACAGTAGCAATGGTGGGGGATGGGATTAATGATGCCCCTGCTTTAGCTCAAGCATCAGTGGGCATCGCGATGGGCATAGCCGGTAGCGATGTCGCGCTAGAAACCGCAGACATTGTGTTAATGGCAGATCGCTTGGAGAGATTAGAGGACGCTATTCGTTTAGGTCGTCGATCACAGAATATTGTCAAGCAAAACATCGTGTTCGCGCTTGGTTTTGTGATTGTGCTAATGATCCTTAATTTTGCGGGTAATATGACGCTCCCTGTGGGTGTTTTGGGACATGAAGGTTCAACTGTAATGGTTACTCTGAGTGGACTTCGGTTACTCAGGAGATAGAAAAATAAATAAATTCGAGAAGCAATATCTCATTTTGTATAGGGTTGTTAATTTCATTTTGATTTTTTTCTCTTAGCTTTAGTATAGAGTCAATCGGGTGAGAGCCAATCTACCGCAGGTCTTTGACCGATTTTGGCGAGCCGATTCGTCGGGATCGCGTAAGGCAGGAGGGACGGGGCTAGGGCTGGTGATCGCCCAGGCTATTGTAGAAGCCCATCGCGGCAAAATTACCGTTAAAAGCCAGCTTGGGGTTGGCACCTGTTTTCAAGTTGAGTTGCCGAGTACGGATTTGGACACAAGTGACTAAATGGGTAATACCTTCTTGCGTTTGAAGTAGTGCTGAAGCCCCAACCCTAGCAGTAAGCCAACAACAATAATGCCTGTAAAGTACAGCAGGGAAGTGAGTCTTATCTGTAAAGGTGGTGCAACCCCCTCAACTGCAATGGTTTTTGCCACCTGAAAAGGTTTAAATGGCAGCACAGAATTTGCTTGGGGTGAAACTTCGACCGTAATGCTGTGGGGTGCGCCGTCAAAAAATTGCTGCTTCCACGCAAAGGTTCCGCTGCGGTCTAGAACACCCTGATAGGCAAACGCCACCCAATTATTTTCGAGCTGTGTGGTTGTCACTTTCAAAACCACATCCGTAGCAGGTTGCCTAGTCTTGGTATCCATCATCCTGACCCGAAAGTTAGCAATCTGACCGACTGTGGCACTAGTATCACCCGACAACTCCATCTCTAGTCCCTGACTATTCAAGGTTGTGGGTTGACGACCGGGGGGTGCATCTTCCGTGCCATGGGACATCGCCATCGAATGATGGGATTGAGACAATTCGGCACTCATATTGACGAACAAGAGAACAGCGATCGCCACCACAATCGCGCTACTCAACAACAACCGTACCCGCTGCGGTGCAATTTCTCCAGGTTGAATCGGTTGTTTGCCGCCAATCACCCAGCCCCCACCCAGCCCTGTCGCTAACAACAGGATGACTAAGATGGCTAAGTTTCGGTACTTCACCCCATTCTCTGGAACGGATAGGGTTAAGGTTTGCTGAAAGGGTGCAAAGGTATTAGGGGCGACTGGCGTAACGTTTACCTGTAACTTGTAGGTGCCGCGAATGGGCAGCATTTGCTGAAGCTTTAGCTCACCTTTGGGTGCTAAAGTTTCCATCTCCAGCAACATCGTTCCTTCTGAAACTGGAAAATCTGTTGTAAACCAGGGTGTTTTTGGGGGGGTGAGCATCTGTAGGTGTAGCCTAGAATTTTCAACAGGCTGACCGGATCGATTCACTGCCTGTAGCGTCAGCTCCACTGGAATTTGTCGGTCGGTTGCCTCAGCTTCAAAGGGTTTAATCTGGCCTATTGCAGGACGGGTGGTTAGCTGGACTGAGGGCTGAGGGGACTGGGATAACCCTACCCAGCCATACAAAACAACACCCATCAGGCCAATAATGCCGATGAGTAGCGATCGCTTAAATTTTGACATAACTCTAATTTCAACTGATCCCTAATGACAACTCACAAGACCCGTATGGTGACGCAGCGAATGCACCTGATCGTGAATCGGGGGATAAGTCGTAAAGTACACTGTCCAAAGAATCAGCGCACACAGCGAAACGTAAAGCGTCGATTGCACTGGAACCGAAAGTGTCCAATGTGCAGCACGTCGCTGGACTGAACTAGGAGCTTGAGCCGTCATTCTGTACCTCGCAGATAAGACTAAATTGTGAATCAATCGACGGGCATCCTGGCTTAGAGTACCGAATTGGTCACTCTTCTACAGTTGCGGGACAGCGTTGGATTTACACCAAACTTTCCCCGTTACCTCTGGTGGCTGACCCCCACCAGAACCGATTGAGTACCCAAACTATACCATGAGGGTCGTGCAGCGGCAGACCAGAATGCTGGCAAGCATCTTGAACCTCTCTGACCTAAAGCAGACTGCCATTATTGTTCATTTCATCTTGGTTTGATTTTTGAGCCTTAGCTTTAATACAGAGTCAATCTAGACTCCTCATACATTTGCCGTCAATGAGGGCTGCTTCAAGTTCCTCATTGGCATTCCATCCGATGAATAAATGTTCAAATAGCAATCGGGGGGTTGCAACAATGCCACCAGCGTATTTATTCTTTTTACCCATCGCGTTCGGTGCATTCTGGCTCAATCTCCGAGCGCAAGAGGAACTGATTTGTATCGTCACTGCCGTTAGTGGAGGGTTTAGCCTGATTTTAGGACTGATGCTGGCACCCTGGTTGATTCAGCTCTTGATGCTGGTTTTGCTCTATCGATCAGAAAGCTTACTCATCAAACTTTTCTTCAAGCGTAAGTATGGCTCTTAGCATTTCATACTTTCATACCAGAGATTTTCTTAGTCTTTTATTTGACATAATTGATGCAGACTTTTCGTTATTTGATAGGTTTAGGTGTGGGAACTGCGATCTCCCTCACCATAATCGACCCTGTCCTTGCTCAGCCGAATCCCAGTAATCTGAACCCCAGCCCTAATCTGCTAGATCTGCCAACCCGACCCGAAGAAGTGCAGCTTCAGGAAACTCAGCCGATCATGTTACGGCAAGCCCTCGAACTAGCTCAACAAAACAATCGTGAACTTCAGATTGCAGCATTGACGTTGCAGCGGAGTCAAGCGGCTCTGAGGCAGGCGAAAGCAGCACAATCCCCAACAATTGGGGCTGAGGCCGATCTTCAGACGGAGCGTTCCGGTACAGAGCGCCTCATCGACTTAAAACGGGGGGATATCACAACCTCTCCAGGAATTTCCTACCTTAGCGGAACGGTAGGCGTTAATTACGACCTCTACACTTCCGGTAAGCGGTCAGCGCAGATTAAAGCGGCTCAAGAACAGGTAGATTTTGATACGCTCGACGTTGAGCGCTTAAAAGACCAAACTCGGCTGGATGTGACCAATACCTACTACGATCTGCAAGAAGCCGATCAGCAGGTGAGAATTGCCCAGGCTGCTCTGATGAATATTCAACGCAACTTACAAGATGCTCAAGCACTGGCGTTTAATGGACGGGGCGCTGAATTTGATGTACTCCGCACGCAGGTGCAACTGGGAAATGCCGAGCAAGCTGTGGTTCAGGCGCAAACACTACAAGATCTTGCCCGACGACAGCTCACGCAACGCTTAAGCCTAGCTCAGACAGCAGATGTGGCAGCAGCCGATCCGGTTCGATTATCAGGCCAATGGGCTTTATCGCTGGAAGAAAGTATTATTCTGGCGTTCAAGAATCGAGTAGAACTAGAGCAACAGCTTGCCCAGCAACGGATTAGTCAACAGCAGCGCCGCGTTGCGCTGGCTGAGACAAAGCCGCAGGTGAGCTTGTTTGCCAATTATCAGGTACTCCAAGGACTCGATCCGCTCAATGCGCGGGATGGGTATAGTGCAGGGGCAAAGCTGCGGTGGAACTTTTTTGATGGGGGTGCGGCTAAAGCTGCTGCTGCCCAACAAACTGCAAATGTGGCGATCGCCCAAACTCGCTTTGCCGACACGCGCAGTCAGATCCGCTTTCAGGTTGAGCTGGCATATAAAACACTTCAGGCCAATGCCCGTAATATCCAGACCGCTGAACAAAACTTAAATCAGGCCAAGCAAGCCTTGGAAGTGTCCCGTGTGCGCTTTCAGGCTGGGGTAGGTACTCAGTTAGAGCTGGCAACTACCCAAAATGAGTTGACCCAGGCAGATGTTAATCGGGTGAGAGCCATCTTAAATTACAATCGCGCTCTAGCAGCACTTCAGAGGGCAACTCAAAAGCCTTAACGGTAGAGGATAAAACTAGAAAGAGCGGGTGTAAGTCAAACTTAGACCCGCTTTTTGGTGAGATGAGTATGAGTTGATTTGCTTTAGAACGAGAAAGTCACTCGGAGTAACCCCTGAATCAATGTAGGATTCACACTGCTGTTATTGGGGTTTATGATCGCCATTACCACTGGAGTCACAGAAATGTTGTCATTGATCGGGAAACGATAAAACGCCTCAATATTAGTTTGGGTTCTATCGTTAATGCCAGGTGCCGAACCTAAATCGTTGATAAATGGTTGACCGCCTGCTGCTGCCAATAATGATCCTGGAATAAACAGATCTTTCACACCAGCGCCCACCATCCAGGTTTGAGCCACAAAGTCCCCAGCGCTGCCAACGGTATAAGGAATGGGGGATGCTCCACCATAAGCATTTGCCCCAGAGATGCCATATCGACCAAACAGACCAAAACGACCCAGGTTTAATTCTGCATTAACACCGCCAGCATTCTGAGAAATATTAGATGTTGCAGAGTTGGTGTACTGTAACCTCACGGCAAAGTTATTGCTTTTATCCTTGCCAAACTTATTGGCATACTCTAGTTCTGCGGTTCCTTGGTACGGATCTCCAAATAGCCCTCCGCCAAAATTATTAGCAGTTGAGTTAAAGGGGCTTGCCGCAACATAAACTGCCCGTACTGAGAAGGGTCCACCACGCACTCTCCAATCCAACGCAGCGCCTGCTCCACCTTTAAAGTTCAGCTCATAGGGCGTAATCAGTGGGTTGTTGATGAAGAACCAAGAGCTAAATCCAGTGACTGGCCCTGTAAAGCTGTTTAGGTCAATGATGTCGGTTGGATAAAACAGTGGGCTAACAGTGATGGATAAATCTTTTGCAGGTTTGAAATTGTAGGAAAGCCGATATAACCCAACGCTTGTAGGGTACTGCGACCAATAATATTGTCCTGGTACAAAAAACGACTGTGGGCCAGGATTAGAGTCAGTGCTGCCTACATTAGCAGCGCTGAACAGATCTTGACCGTTATTTCCCACAAAGAGGGTGGTTTGCAGTAAGTCGCTACCGCTAAAGCTGGTGTTGAAGCTAAGCTGCACCGCCGCTAATGCAGTTGCTCTTGAACCTGTCAGGTTGCTGCCACCAGGCACTGAGTTGACGAATGCCTTTGAGCCTATAGTGTCGCCATATTGTGCTGTAAAGACAGCCAGTCCGCTCAATTTAGTGGTTGTTGAAAACTGCTGGGCTTCAAGGGTCTTGGTTCTCGCTTCGAGACCATCTACTCGGCCTTTGAGCGTTGCCAGTTCAGTCTTGAATTCTTCTTGAAGTGCTTTAACGGTTGCTAGATCTTCCTTCGTGGCAAAGCGATCACTAATCTGATCTAAACACGCATTTAGAGCGGCTGCCAACTCATATCGTGTTGCTGCCCGATTTCCACGGAAAGTGCCGTCTGGATATCCTGCAATACAGCCGTAACGCTCAACCAAGGATTGCAGCGCCTGAAATGCCCAATCTGTTGGCTGTACATCCGATAGTTGAGAGACTGAAGTGACTTGTCCGATCTCTATGTGGTCATCTCTGAATGCACCAGAACCTTTCACTGCTTTATTATCAATAGCCTGTGCCAAATGCAGTGGGGCATTCAGGATGCTTTCAGTCACTGTCGATGCAGGTTGTGACTCTGCTGCTAAATCTTTCGGCCTATCTTCAGCTTGTCGCTGCTCCACTGCCTGGGTGGGGAAAGAAATAACCGTTCCTGCTAAGAACGCTATAGATAAGAGCCATAACTTTAGAACACCACGCATAGCCATAAAAATCCTCACTAAACACACACTATTTAGTATCCGAAAAACCTAAATTTCGGACGCTATAGAAAAACGAAAGCTTAGCCTATAAAGGCTTTTGCCAAAATACTTTTAATTACTCAAGGTGTCTCAAGTATCCAACACTACAACAACAAAAACACTATCTTAGTATTTCTTGATACGAAAAAATCAAATTTAATCCAAACAAAAATACTGATTTATCTTCGCATAAATTAAAAACGTTAAAGAATAACAGTAAATTATCAAACAAAGATGAAATGTCATAATATTTTTCAAGTCAACTCTTAAATTGAATAAATCTCAGAAAGAAAACCCATTTCCGAGCTGTATTTCATCTCAATTTTATATTTAAGGTTCATTGTAAATATAAGAACCTTTGTTAAACGGATTCAGGTCAAGTTATGAAAACTCTGTCGATTCTTGTGAGTGCTGCCTTAGTGAGTGCCTCTATACTAGGTATTGGTTTTGCTAATCCTGCCTCTGCTGAGTCTCCTACCACAGTAGTGGCAGTTTGCGGTCCAAATGGTGCATCTCAGATTGTGGATTCTGATAAAGTTCCAGTCGGGTGTCACGTTGCCAGGGTCAACTCTGCACCTAACCATCGTTAAAACTCATTTTCATAAAGGGTACTAACCTTATTGATATCTCAAGTGCTGTATTGCGGTAATCGAAATATCAATAAGGTTATTTTGCATTAAATGCAGAAGTATAAAGTTAGTATATATAGTCACCTTAAATTTTAAAAAAAACAGTCTTAGAAAAAAGAAGTGAATATAGAGTTAAGCATAATTGCTTCAAAGTATTGACGATGATGTCGTGACACAAGTAGATTGGAATACGATTCCTATTTCGTATCTGGTAAAGAGATTGATAGCTTAATATTCCTTTCTTGCTTTAGTCATGACATCAGAACTTCATCAACTTTCAACACTGAATCAGTGGGGTGCGATTTGCCGTCCTGGTGGTGATCGCCCCCTCAATCTAGTTGCGGTCAAGTGCTGTATTTGTGACACCGATCAGGGAGAACCTATTGCCGTCGGTGAAGATTTCGAGTATCGGACCAGCCCTGACACCTTTTTAGCGATGCGCTGCCGCCAGTGTGGGTTGGTGTATCTCAATCCTCGTCCTGCGGTCGAAGAACTTTCTCGTATTTATCCACCGGACTATCACGCCTACGACTTTTCAGAAGAACAGTTTGGCTTTGTTTATAAAGTCCGATGCAAACTAGAAGCGCGACGGCTGCTGTCCTGCTGCAAAGAGTTGCCCGACAATGCTCGCATCATTGATGTGGGCTGTGGCGATGGCTTTCATCTGGGGCTGCTGCGCCAGTTCGGCAAACCGAGCTGGCGGCTTGAAGGCATCGACCCCAGCGATCTAGCCGTTATTGCCGCAAATCGGGCTGGATTAACCATTCATCAAGGCACTATTCAGTCTCTTGACTTGCCAAAAGCTGGCTACGACCTAGCCTTTATGATTGCCACCCTTGAGCACGTTGACGATCCTGTGCAGGTAATGGAAGCAGTGCGATCGCTGCTTCGTCCTGGCGGTTGCGTCGTGATCGTAACCGACAACACTGACACCCTCGATTTTCGACTCTTTCAGCAGCGCCATTGGGGTGGCTACCACTTCCCGCGCCACTGGAATTTGTTCAATCCTTCAACCCTTCGGCAATTAGCCCAGAAAGTCGATCTTGAAGTTGTCCAGCTTACGACGATTCTTAGCCCTGTCAACTGGGTATACTCCCTTCATAACGCCCTAGTGGACTGGGGCGCTCCGTCCTGGCTTATCCGTCAATTCACCCTAAAATCGACACTGGCTTTGGGCTTTTTTACGCTGTTTGACCTGCTGCACCAAAAGCTAGGTCATGGCGCACTCCTGCGCGTGACTCTCAGACGACCCCTTTGATTTGTCAACGTAACGCGAACGCATAGGTATGAAATCCTCCCCCCAAGTCCCCGTTGCCATCATTGGTGCAGGCATTGCAGGACTTACCGCTGCCGTCACCCTACGCCGTCAAAATATTCCTGTTGCGCTGTATGAGTCTGGTCAGCGCATTGCAGGACTAGCCCAAAGTTTCAATGACGAGGATGGATTTAGCTACGATTTTGGTCCTCACTTTATTACCAACCGTCTCGCCGCAGCGTTGGGGGTTGGCGCTCAATGCCGTACCGTTCGTCGCTATGGCGAAGCTGTTTGGATTCAAGGACGTACCTATAGCTACCCGTTTGGCCTACTCCAAGTGCCTCGGTTTTCTCTAAGTGGATTAGCGACCAAGCTCACGCCAGGAAATCAGCAGCGTGCCAATAGTTCAGCCGCTGAATGGTTTCGTGCCAGCTATGGTAAAGCTCTTGCGAATGAAGTTGCAATTCCACTGTTAGAAGCCTGGTCTGGAGCCGACGCATCGCAGTTGTCCGCGTCTGTGGGTAACAAACTTCAAAACTCAATTGGGTACACGTTTTTACTCAAAGCAGCCAGTCATCTAACCCATCGAGCGGTGGCGAGTGGCTATAGCCATGAAATGCCTGAGCATCCAAATGTGTGGCACGTTTATCCTAAAGGCGGAACCAGTACGCTTTGTCAGCGCCTTGCCGATGAATTAGAAGATGTCATTGCGCTAGAGTCTCCCGTTGAATCCATTTTGGTTGAGCAGGAGCGAGTAACCGCGATTCAGGTAAAGGGAAAAGAGCAGCCTGTCTCAGCGGTGATTAGTACCGCGCCCTGCTCTGTGCTGGCGCGGCTGGTCAACGGTTCCGATACCTTGCGCCCCCTCACAAAATTTCGCTACCGTCCGATGGTGTTTATTAACCTACGACTGAACGGTCGTGGCTACTTGCCCGATACAGTGCTCTGGACACCTGAGGCGGAGTTTCCTTTTTTTCGTTTAACCGAGACACCGCTCTCTATGCCCTGGTTAGCGCCTGCGGGGAAGACCATCATCACGGTCGATATTGGCTGCGAGGTCGGCGATGCCATTTGGACAATGGGAGATGAGGCTCTGGGTGTGTTTTGTCTAGATGCGCTGCGTCCGATCATTCCAACCGTGCAGCAGCAGTATTTGGGATGTCGGGTTATGCGATCGCCCATTGCCTATCCTGTTTTCTTGAATGAGTACGAAGAAGAACGACTTCAGCTTGAAAAAACAACGGGAATTAGAGGGCTTTACAGCATTGGACGCAATGGTGAATTTTCACACATGCTGATGGAAGATGTTTACTGGCGCACCCAGAAGAAAATGCGCGGCGTGCAGGCTGATTTGATGCAGATGCAGTTCAATTGACTTGCTATACAGTATAGCCGACCACTTCAATTGCATTTTTGATAGTGGCTACAGAGACTTGAGTGTCAATTTTGACTTGCTTGGGTTTAAGATCACCCTGCACAATAGCAGTGGGGTCAACCGTAATTACTGCGTTCGTAATGGCATCCCTACAAGCAAAGTAGTCCATCTTAGGCACTTTTAGTTGTAAATTCATTTTATAAAGTAGTTCAATACTGCCTTTTCAATCAACTCACAATCTATCGTTGACACTCTGGTGGGCCAGAGTGTCAAGGGAATATCTAACCCTAAAAAAGCAGTCTTCTACGTCATTGATATATTTATCTGACGACAAGACTCTGCACAGCGACGACAAGACTCCGCACAACGACGGCAGTGCTCATGATCGTGCTTTTCACATTCAGCAGCACAGAGATCGCAGGCTTCAGCACAAACCTTGCCCAGTTGCTTATAAAGGCTAGAATTACGAACTATGAAACGAGCGCAAAGAGTGCATACATCAGCGCAATCGCGGCAGGCTTTGATGCAGTAAGTCATCATCTGCACCATGTCACTATCTAAACAAGCAGTCATGCAATTTTCACATTCACGTAGACATTTGAGACAGTCTTCAATACAAGCTTTAAGTTCGGAATGAGGAGATTGAATAGCAGTCATAAGTTTATTCCTAAAAAAGTTTTAAAGCTAAAGGATGTTAGCCCTTATTATTTAAACTAAAGTGTTCTCATTACAAACGTAACGGCCTAATGAAATAAAAGCTGATTTCAAACATTAACAACTATTGATAATCAATTTTTAATCTCTGCTCTGTGGAGCTACCCATTAAAGCTTCAATTTTAGCTGAACTGTATTCGACGTAACGACATGGCATTAAATGAAACAACAACTGTCGAAACGCTCATCAGTATTGCGGCTATTGCTGGCGTTAATAAAATACCGAACGGCACTCCAACTCCGGCTGCTAAGGGGATGGCAACAACGTTATACCCTGCTGCCCACAGCAAGTTCTGAACCATTTTGTCGTAAGTTGCTTTCGCCAATTTGAGCGCGTAGGTGGCATCAAGCGGATCGCTTTTGACCAAAATTAAATCAGCCGACTCGATCGCAACATTAGTTCCCGCGCCAATCGCCAGTCCTAAATCTGACTCGGTTAGGGCAGGTGCATCATTGATGCCATCGCCTACAAAGGCGGTCGGTTTCTCAGCTTTGAGCTTATGAATTAGGGCAGCTTTATCCTGTGGTAGAACCCTCGCATAGTAGCGATCAATCTTCAAATCCCCAGCAACAGACTTGGCAACTGCTTCGGCATCGCCTGTAATCATCACCACCTGCACTCCCATCTTCTCTAATTTTAAAACCGCTTCTCGTGCCGATGGTCGCACTTGGTCAGCCAACCCAAATAGGGCGAGGACTTGCTTGTCGTTCATCAAGACGATCGCACTTTCACCACGAGCTTCACGTTCTTGTAGTCCCTGTTTCAAGGCTGGCGGAAACTGCAATTTCAACTCCTGCACCCATTCTGGTCTACCAACCCGATAATGTTGACCGTCCACTACGCCTTCAACGCCCTGACCGGGAACGGCTTGGAAGTCACTGGCTTTGGAAAGCTGGAGTTTGCGATGGTTGGCTTCTTCGACGATCGATTGTCCGAGCGGGTGTTCTGATAAGGATTCTAGGGTAGCAGCAATGCCCAAAGCTTTGACCTCATTGATACTATCCGTATAAGTTCGTTGCACGCCAAAGTGTCCGGTTGTCAATGTTCCTGTTTTATCCATAGCGATTGTTTTGATGCTTTTTGCTCGTTCAAAGGCTTCTCGATTTCGCACCAAAATACCGTTTTTCGCAGACATGGCAGTAGCATTCACTAGCACTAAGGGAACTGCTAGCCCTAATGCATGAGGACAAGCAACCACCAATACAGTTACCGCCCGACTAACTGCAAATGATAGATCGTCTGGTTTAACAGATAGCCAAATAACGAATGCTAGTGTAGCGACCCCGATTGCGATTAAAGTTAACCAATAGGCGAGTTTATCAGCTAGTGATTGAAATTTGCTTTTAGATGTCTGCGCTTCCTCAACCATCCGCATAATCTGGCTTAAGGTAGTGTTATCTCCGGTACGAGTAACCTGGATTGTCAAAGCACCTTCGCCATTGACCGCTCCAGCTATCGCTTCGTCCTTGGCTTTTTTAACTACTGGGCGCGACTCCCCAGTTAGAAAAGATTCATTGACATTGGAAGTACCCTCGACGATCTCACCATCGATCGGGACTTGTTCGCCGGGACGAATCAGAATTAGATCGCCTTCAACTAACGTACTCACCTGAACATCTTCGCTTCGCCCATTCGCCTGCTTGTGAGCGACAGAAGGCACTAATTTTGCCAGTTCTCCTAGCGCATTGCTAGCTCCCAGCACCGAAGCCATTTCCATCCAATGACCGAGCAACATAATATCGACCAAGGTTGCCGATTCCCAGTAGAAAGAATCTCCTTTCAATCCGAAAGTTACTGCCACACTGTAGACAAACGCCACGGTGATTGCTAGAGCAACTAGAGTCATCATCCCGATTTTACTCTGTAGTTCAAACCAAGCTCCCTTCAGGAAAACCCAGCCACCATAGAAATAAATAATCGTTGAGAAAATGGGAATCACCCACTCCGCACCCGAAAACTGAATCGCTTGGTAATTAAACCACATCTGAAACATTGGCTCAAAGTAAAGCACTGGCAGCGTTAGCACCAAGCAGATAAAGAAGCGTCGTTTGAAAATCTCTGGGCTATGTCCAGCATGTTTGTCGTGCCCAGCGTGTTCACTGTGTTTGTCGTGCCTAGCATGATCAGGCTGCTTACCATGCCCATTGTGGTTTCCGTGCGGGCTAGGGTCAGTTAGATTTTTTTTTGCTTGCTTTCCGTGTTCATCGTGCCCAATGTTTCCCGTATTAGGTTGGATTTGTCCATGTTGAGGGTGATCGTGTTTCATAGATGAATCCTTCTGGTTTACTGGGATGCCCTGACTAGCAGATTTACAGATGATGAAAATAGGGCGGAAATTTGGAGAGCTACTAAATTTTTGTGACGCAAGATATTTGGAAATCTGGATATATTGGTATCGACATGAAAAACTTAAAAAATAGCAGGCGATCGCAGCACTACAATCAGCTTTCTTGCATCATGTCGTCCAAATTTTTTGTTTTTCAATGACTGCTAACGCCATCAGTCGTCCGTCCACTGATTTTGCTAGAGTGAATGCGATAGATTGCAATAACCTCCGCACGTCCCCAGGAATCGATCCAGGTTCGATTGAGGGCAGGCGAAAGCGTTGGATTTTGCGTTTTGATCAATTGCATGGCCTGATCGATGTCGTGCTGCTCAGTGAGGCGATCAGCACGACCTCTAATAACAACGCTGCGCCAGTGCGTCAGATTATGAATTTCTTCGATCTGTAAGCAAACTTCTGGATTTGCATCCATGTACTGAGTTTTTGTTCCGACCGTTGTAAAGATATATATTTCTGAGTCTTTGAGATAATAGTGCATCGGTTTGGTGGTGCAGAAAACTCGTGAAACCCTTATAAATAAAAGATTGTGGACAAAATGGCAGTCTTGAGATTTTCCCAAGATTTGAACGAGGGTATTGGGTTTTAGCCTCTATTTTGAGCGGTCATTCTATTTGTCAAAAG
>JBGSVR010000390.1:0-15208 GCA_041752855.1 Thermosynechococcaceae cyanobacterium | reverse complement strand
CTTTTGACAAATAGAATGACCGCTCAAAATAGAGGCTAAAACCCAATACCCTCGTTCAAATCTTGGGAAAATCTCAAGACTGCCATTTTGTCCACAATCTTTTATTTATAAGGGTTTCACGAGTTTTCTGCACCACCAAACTTAAAGTACTAAAGTTCTGTCCTTTAGCAAAGAGTAAGTAGGCTAACTTGAACGAAATTTATGCTCTTAGTCTCTATCTTCAGACAGATTGAGCAAGAAAAAGAAAGGCTTGAAGTACGTCATCTAATGCATACTTAGATTCTTCCTTAAGCGTGAGGTCTTCATAGATTAGAACCGTTAACTTAAGTTCATAGCTAAGTTAATGCTAAAAAATAGTGGAATCTCAGATTTAATCAAATCTGAATACTGCTTTCCACAATAATTTTCCGTTAGAAAAGAGGTTTGATCTATGAGACATCAGCTTTACCTAGCTGCGGCTTCTTTAATGCTCGCGGTATCCGCCCCTAACGCTATCTACGCACAGCCGTCAGGAACACCCAACCCAGCATCTATTCCTGATCCCGTATCTGCGCCTGGGATGAAAATGCCAGAGACCTTACCCGTTTCTCCCACTGGAGAAGCTAACGCGCCCAGTGCAGCGGCGCTCCCTACATCTGTTTCGACTGGTATGTGCAGCGCTATGCCTTCAGGGGTTAGCACAACAACACCTCTTTCTTCTAACCCAGCGCCAGCTAACATGATGCCAGCTAGCGCTCCAACGCCCTCTAGTTCAACCGCCGCTTCATCTTTAACCACAGCAACTTCTACGAATGAAAGCGTTGCTCGTTTACTTAAAGTCAGCAGCGATCAGGTTGAGTACAACAATCTGATTGGCCCAGCGCACTTCATTAAGCTTTCTGTTGGAAATAGCCCTCTGTGCTATCTCAGCCTTGAGCCGCTTCAAGATGTAAGCGCAATGGACAGCGTTAAAGTAATGGATCAGTCCGGTAATGATGTAAATGCGGTTGTTACCAAACAAGACAATGGTGGCTCAAAGATTACCTTTGTTCAGCCTGTTGCAGCAGGTTCTACCTTGACCGTGGCTTTACAGGGGGTCGAGTACTTTTCGTCTCTTACGCCTGCAACAGTGCAGTACTCGGTATCGGGCGGATTTGCAAACTATGCTCAAGAAATCCCCTACGGTATTGCCCAAGTGCAGCGCTTTCTTCGCTAGAAAGCAAAGTGTATAAGTGCTGAGCGTTTAAGTTGGACGAGTTAAACACGATAAATGTCCACTTTTACAGATTAAATGTCCTCCCCTTCAATACCTCAAATCCTTATCTAAAAAGGGTTATAGCTATTTTAGATGTATCCGCTAAAGTTAATATGACAATTGTGTTAACTTTAGCGGATACATCTGCATTGACACTGTTGTTGACATTTAATCTGTTAATTCTACTCAAAATCCTTGACAAATTCTGCTTCAGGCACACCAAACCTTTCTTTGAGACTCACTCTTAAAAAGGTTTTCGGATTTTTAGCTAGACCGAGGCGAACGGACATTTAGCATCTTAAACAACAGCGGATTTATCGCTCGGTAGGGCGATAAAACATTAGGCTTCAGCTCTATCTCGCGCGCGCTCTAATCCTAAGCCTTCAAATCCATCAGGCGGTTTTCTCCATCCAATCAAAGATCTTTCCAACTTTCTCAAGGTCTATCAGGCCATAATTCCAAAGCACTATCGGCAGCTCCGTCACGCTGGGCTGCTGTTCTCGATTGGCTAGGGCAATCTCTGTCTCACTGATGCCTAGCTCCTGCTGTAAATATTCTATGAAGCGCGGATCGTTCACTACTTTTTGCGTATTCTCCTTGGGCTACGGTGCCCATACTCTACACCATCTTGTTTGTCACAACTCTGATTTCTCATCAGGATACCGCTCAAGGACAATTCTTCAAGCGGTATCACTATCTCAAAACTATTGTCCTTTTGGATGCTTTGTCATTCTCTCTATCTGCCAGTTGTTGGCTGTAAACGCAGCAATACTGCCTTTGGCACTGGCTGAGATGCGTTGGTGCCGCCTGTATTGGCTTTGATTGGACGAGCAGGACAGTATGGCCCTGAGGCTCTTCCATCGTTCGGGCAACAAAAGCCGATGGGTGAATCCGCATGACACTGCGTTCCTTTCACTACATCTGCAAAGGCTGGGGTACTCAGGCTGGCGCTACAAACGAAAAGAGCTAAGGCTAAAGCTTTCATGGGGTGTTCCTTTTGAGGTGGTTTATCCTTTTAGTATCGGAATTTACATCGCTGCTGGCAGTGATGCATACGCCCCAGCTTTGGTGATCTTGCGTCGCTTTCTGAGTGATTTTGATTATGATTGCCTTTTCTTGAAGACAGCAGACGTTCTGCACTTAGCAACAAGGGTGTGATGAAGCCCACTGGTAGTTCACCATGCGATCGCACTTCCCACGCCCTACTACCACCAAAGCCAAAATTAGCATTTGCACTCTCGATTGACTCAAGTTGGGGGAACGGGTTTGCCTTTAGCTTGTGTGGAGAAGGCGCTCGTTGTTGTGGCTTGCAGATGCATGACTGGAGCTAAAAAGGCGATCATTTAAGTCAGCGACGGCAATTCAATTCCCTAAATCCAATTCTTAAGCCAAATCTTCACGCACACAGGCAAAAGCGAACTTTCGCAAAAAGTAGTCTAATGCCGTCCAGATTTTAGAAAATTGCTTTGGTTACGAATTAGGCCAGTCTGCTACGGTGATCCATTCTCTCAACCTTGAACGCTTTGTACTTGAATTAGTCTTAAGTTTTCACCTTAAATCAACTAGTACAGCTTGGCTGAAGTAGATCTAGTATTGAGAGGTACAAGATTTAGAGGCTTCAAAGGATGGCTCGACTATCCGCAGTGCCCATCACTGTCAGCGAGACGGAGAAGGCAGACTTAGAGCAACTATTGAGGCGTACAAGCACCCCTCAGCAAATTGCCCTGAGAGCCAAAATCATTTTGCGTGCCTCATCAGGAGAAAGTCATGGCGACATTTCACGGGGTCTAGGCATTACCAAAGACACCAGTCGTTTGTGGCGAAATCGCTGGATAGAACTCAGTGGTAATGGGATGACTGTAGAAGATGCAGCTCGCTGTGGCGCACCCGCAACCTTCACCTTGGAGCAACTGACCCAACTTTATGCTCTAGCGTGTGAGCCACCCGAGAAATATGGTCGCCCCATCAGTCATTGGACACCCCGCGAACTCGCCGACGAACTGATGAAGCAAAAGATAGTCCTGAGTATCAGTCAACGTCATGTGGGAAGACTCCTCGCAGAAGCAGACCTGAAGCCTCATCAAAGCGGCTACTGGTTACATCCCCGCCCGACCCAGCGTTCAAAGCCAAAGTCGAGGACATTTGTGAAGTCTACGAATTAGCCATTGAGAGAGCCGACCGAGGAGAGATGACCTACAGCTTGGATGAAATGACAGGCATTCAAGCCTTGGAGCGTCAGATGCCGGATATTCCAATGAAGCCAGGACGTTGTGTGAAAGTTGAGTTTGAGTACATCCGCCATGGGACTCAGACGTTGATTGCTTCGTTCAACGTTGCTAGTGGTCAAATTGCCCAGGCTGAGGTAGGAGACAGCCGCACAGAGGAAGATTTGGATGCCCATCTCAGGGCACTGCTTGCTCAGAATCCAGCCGCACCGAAGACACATCTCGTGATGGACTGTCTCAATACACATCAATCCGAAGCGCTAGTGCGCATTGTTGCAGAACTTGAACCACAGCCCCTTGATTTGGGAGAAAAGGGTAAATCTGGCGTTCTCAAATCGATGGAGACCCGAACTGCTTTCTTGAGAGACCATTCTCACCGTTTGGTCATCCATTTCACTCCCAAGCATTCCTCTTGGCTTAATCAGATTGAGATTTGGTTTAGCATTTTGGCACGTAAGTTATTGCGGCGTTCAAGCTTTACAAGTAAGACCCAGCTCAAAAACCGTATTTTGGAGTTTGTCGAATACTTCAACTGCACGATGGCAAAGCCTTTTAAGTGGACTTATAAAGGCAAGCCCTTGACCGCTTAGATGGTCAAGGGACTTACGCCAAGCTGTACTAGGTACCATAAACTCCATGTAGTTCCTTTCTCTATTGTTAAATTGATTTCAACTGGAGTCTTAAACTATATGGACTTTTGGCTTGAAGATAGTGAGCTAAGGTTTCGTCTAATTCTCGGTGGCTGCATTGCTATCGTTTACGGATCTCTTATGCTTTGGTCAATGATACGCAGAAAAGTTAAATAGCTTCTGACTGTTCCTCAAATTCAAGTCACTCCATTTCGTCAAATACCATAACTGATGAATGTGAAAGTCGAGTTAAGTCATTCTATGAATATAAGGGGTAAGAATCTTCAAGCACCGTTCACGCCACTTCAAGAGATGCTGAATTTGCCACATCTCCAAATGGCTTACCTAGAGTGGTATCTGGGACAGGAGCCGTTACTCCTTCTGCATGGAATGGCGGATCACGGGATGGTCTGGGCGAGTCTCGCAGAAGTTTTGAAGCCCTCTTTTCATATTCTTGCACCTGACCTTCGGGGGCACGGCAATAGCAGCAAGCCCTTGAATGGCTATCGCTGTGACGATATTATCAATGACCTCGAAGTCTTAATGGCACAAAAGGGCTGGAAGTCTGCCCATGTGGTTGCTCATTCCTGGTCGGCTAAAGTGGCAACCGTTTGGGCAAAACAGCACCCTCAATCCATTCGGAGTCTGGTACTGGTAGATCCTTTTTTTATGAATCCCATTCCACGCTGGTTGAAGCCAACTTTTCCCCTGTTGTTCCGCGTTCTGCCATTTCTCAGAATGTTAGGGCCTTTTCAAACCCATGCACAGGCGGAACAGCAGGCACGAAAACTTAAACAATATAAGGGTTGGAGTGACTTACAACGCGCCGTATTTGAGACGGGGATTGAACAGAAACCGGATGGACAATGGGGCAGTAAGTTTGTGATTCAAGCTAGAGATGAGATTTTTGAAAATATGATGGAGACTGATGGTTTATCGACCGAGATCGCTATTCCAACACTGTTTGTTCAGCCAAAACAAGGACTAAACCGCATGTCCTGGCAAATCAAACCCTATCGAACTTTTATTGAGAATCTTCAGATTATTGAGGTTCCTGGAAATCATTGGTGTTTTCTTGTGGAACCCGACCCTTTCAACCATGCACTAAAGACATTTTTAGAATCCCGTTCAAATAGTTGAGTGATTAAAGAAGAAAGTGGGGGGCTGTTTGCCCAGATTAACAACAGTTTGCGTCACGGGGATCTAGCTTCACCTCACACAACGTCATTGGCTTACAGCGATCGCCGTACTAACGCAACGCAACAGACTGCGATCGCCCTTTTGCCATAGCTCGACGGGGGAATGGCGATCACCTCACATTAGCCCAACGATTGCCCTATCTCTACTGCCTTCGCTATGAGGCAATTTTGTGAGGGGTGGGCGGGGGCGCGATGCCAGAGCTTGCCTACTTGACATACGAATAACGTTATTCGTACAACGCATTCAGACACTTTTGAGACACTCAATTTTAGCCATAGTCTACTCAGACCCTGTTTCACAACTCCTATCTTAAATATCGATCTGCCAAAAATTAAGCTTGATTTGCTGCATACACAGTTCCATTTACCCGCCCCACATAAGGTTGGACTTACAAATAGCGATATTCATATATGATTCTACTGCCCCTTGTCAAAACGTCTTTTTCGTAATATAAATCGTTTAAATGTAAGATTTTTTAGATATCGAAACAAATGAGGATTGTCAATGATCATTGCGATTGCAAACCAGAAAGGTGGAGTAGCCAAAACCACCTCAACAATATCTCTAGCAGGGCTTTTGGCTGAAAAGAGCGAATGTCTTGTTATTGATTTAGACCCTCAAGGCAATTTATCCACAGGTCTTGGGATAAGAATCCAGAGAGGCCAACCTTCTGCTTATGATGTTTTAACCGATGAATCGTTGCCTGCCGAATCAGCCATTGTACATACTGAGTCTGGCATCTACCTAATTCCGGCAGACATATCGCTGGCAAAAGGGGAGAAAGAGCTTTTAGGTGAGATTGATAGTACGGGGTTCTTAAAGAGAAGAATTTCTTCGTTAAGCGAACGCTTTAAGTTCATCTTGATTGACTGCCCACCATCACTGGGTCTTCTCACTCTTAATGCTTTAGCTGCGGCAGACTCGGTCCTCATTCCGGTTCAATGCCAGTTTTTTGCCTTAGAGGGCATGATGCAGCTTCTTGAAACTATTCGCGGCATCAAGAGTCGTGGAGTCAACAAAGATTTACAGCTTTTAGGGATTCTCCCCACCATGGCAGAAAAGAAAACTTTGACCACCCAAGATGCTCTAGAAACTCTGCAAACTAAGTTCTCTGGATTAAAGATTTTTGAGCCAGTGCCTAAATCTGTGCAGTTTGCAGAGTCTAATTTATCTCGTACACCTATTCATCTCTATTCCAAAGACAAAAAACTTGTTAATCCTTACAAAGAACTTGCTGAACACCTAATTCGGAGCTTGTAGAAGATGGCACGAGCAAAATCTCGATCATCTATGATTGATGAATTTCCAACTAAGACTGAAGACTTTCTCGATTTTGTAGGTGGTAATTCTAGCAATGTTCTTATAGAAAGATCGAAAACTGAATGGACTGATGAATCTCAAGCAGCAGATCGATCACTGCCTCTCTCAGCAATTAGTCTTCCAAATCAACAGCCTCGACGCTATTTTTCTGAACAAGCAATGGATAGCTTAGTTAAATCCATTGAGGAACATGGAATCCTTCAGCCGCTAATGGTTAGGATTATCAAAACAGATAACTCATTTGAGCTGGTTGCAGGAGAAAGACGTTACCGCGCCGCGCAAACACTGGGACTTTTAGAAGTCCCAGTGGTTATCAGAGAGCTTTCGGATCAACAGGCTATACAAATTACATTGTTGGAGAACCTTCAGCGTGAAGACCTTAACCCAATTGAGGAGACTGAAGGAATATTACAACTTCTATGTATGAACCTAGAAGCCTCTAAAGAGGAAGTTATCTCGTTACTTAATCAAATTGCCCATATCAAAAAACAAGGGGGAGAACTTACGAATAACGTTATTCGTAAGCAATGGGAGCAGGTCTCAGAGGTTTTCAATATTATAGGCAGATTAACTCCTGATAGCTTTAGAAGCAACCGTTTACCCCTATTAAATCTACCGGAGGATGTTCTTGAGGCACTACGGGAGGGAGCACTTGAGTATACAAAAGCAAGAGCTATCTCACGATTAAAAGATAAGGCGCAGCGTCAAGAATTACTAAGTCGAGTTGTCGAAGAAAACTGGTCAGTGCGAAATATTCAGGAATATGTCAATGAACTAAAACCACATAATGGGCATGACGAGCTAGTCTCGCGAATTAAGGCAACTTACCATAAGGTGAAACAAAACAGACAAAACTTGGAGCTAAAGCAAAGGCAATCTTTAGAAAAACTACTAGCTCAAATCGAGAGAATTCTGGATTAGCCATTTTTATAGAATTCAACCCGATAAGCCAGCGCCCCAGCCAAAGCCTCCAAAAGCAACGCTGCCGCTTCAGGCTTCGCCTTCTTCTTGGTAGTGGCTGTAGCATTCGCCGTCAAACCTGATGCCCAAACTGTACAGCAAAAGCCTTCAGCCACATCCTCAAACTCATAGGTCGGCAGGGGCAATGCTTTGCTCTGGCAATACTCCTGCAATGCCCCAATCGGATTCTCAGCCTTATCAGGTAGCAGTGTTTCAGGTGGTGACGTTAGGTGATCGCCCTCGTCATTCAGATGCAGCACCTCAACCTTTCGTCCTGCTCTACGAAGCGCTCGAAGGCGATCGCCTTCCAAAAGATTCTTCAGGATCCTCCTCTGGGAGAGGTATGACAGGTAGCCGATCTGTGCTTCAGTGATTCGGATGAATAGTCAAAAGTCAGAATAATTGATGGCCAAGCCTTGTAAATTTCACTCTAAGGCCCGATTTGGGTCGTAAAGTTGGTATCGCTGACATTGATAAATTCTGTTCAGGCAATAGTTCCCACTGATAGTCCCGTAACAATAATGACGCCACAACTTTCATTTCCATCTGTGCGAAGGCAAGCCCTAGACAAATTCGTGAACCGCCCCCAAAGCCAACTAAGCTAAATTCAAATCGCTTTTGCTCAGATCGCTCTGGACTAAATCGGTCTGGATCAAAGACTAAAGGATCACTAAAACAACGTTCGTCTTGGTGCGCTGCGTTAATACGGTATAGTGCTTGCCAACCCTCAGGCACTTGATATCCGTTAAATGACAATGCCTTTACAACCCCTCGGAATCCTCCACCTACGGGGGGATATAAACGCTCTACTTCTTTGAGAACTTGTTCAAGATAAGGCATCTGTTTGAGTTGGCTTAACGATAAGTCTCCCTCTGAAGCCAATTGAAGTTGTTCATTTCTGGCTCTTTCTAATACTTGAGGGTGTTGTGCTAGCACCATAACCAGGGAAATCAACATGGATGTGGTGGTTTCATGCCCTGCAAACAGCATGAGAAGTGCCTGTACCTTAATTTCTTCCAGACTTAAACGATCACCCTCTTCATCTACGCTTTGCACTAAGAGACTCAAAGCGTCTGGGCCGGGATGTCTCATTCTAGATTGAATGACTTTGTCTATGTGCTGGAGAAGGCAATCCCTTGCATTCAGAGCTTTTCCATAGGTTGTCCAAGGCCAGCGCAGTGGGATAGCAAATAGTCCGTTGGTCAATTCTGTAAACCACTGAGAGAGCTGTTCTGTCTCATTTCCCGTTTCACTGCCCAGCAGGAGCAGGCTGGCAATTTCAAAGGTCAGCTTTTTCATCTCGCCAAACCAGACAAAGTTGCCCAATTCTTTCCACTGAGCCAGG
Source organism: Thermosynechococcaceae cyanobacterium (assembly GCA_041752855.1). GTDB lineage: Bacteria > Cyanobacteriota > Cyanobacteriia > Thermosynechococcales > Thermosynechococcaceae > JAAURS01. The sequence goes on along the minus strand of JBGSVR010000390.1, from coordinate 6,295 downwards.
TATCTCTGACCTACTTGGCTCATAATATCGAAATAACTTTCGAGTGCTTTGCCATGAAATGCAGGCATCAGTAGCTTTCTGTTTCGACGATGTTGTTCTCCCTCTTGCAGAAACAGTGATTCTCCCAGTAGTTCGCGGAAGGTATCGGGCCAACCTTCCCGCCATGAAAAATGATCCATATGGGTTGAGAGAATACAACGATTCGCCTCTGGCCCCATCATGACAACAGTGCGCCGTCCGATGAGTTGCGTTTTAAAGATATTCCCGTACTTTGCCTGTCGTTTATCAGCAAACTGTGGGTCTAGTAAAAAGCTTATTGTTTCCCCAATGATGGGCCATCCAAAGCTTCCTGGGGGCAAAGGTAGATCGACGATCGCCGTTGGCTTTTCGATAAGCGGTGCTTGGTCTTGCATGAATTTATCTATCTCGAAATTTTATAGAATCCAGGTTATACACTGCCTTCTTTCAACCTCCGACTGGCTGGCACAATATGTTTTGCAATGGATGTCTTTGAACCTGCCTGCTTTCCAGCTTGCGTTGCTTTTGAATCTGCCCAGCAACTACTCCGTCTTCCATTATTAACTCGTGGGTAAACCAACCTCACGTAAGTTTCTAGTTCTGCGTTGTATTGGCTGGCTAGACTCAGTGCTGTACTTGAGGCTGAGATTGAGGTTTCATTCGCTGCCTTTGTACTTTGCTCAAACTGCTGCTGTAGTCTTTCCTCTATGGTGCTTACCATTGCTTCTCGAAAGCGGTTGAGATAGATTTTTCCTTTCCCACGATGCTGCATGGCTTCTGTTTCAACCACCTGAACGAAATAATGATAGTAACTGCGACAGATCTCTACATGGGTTTTTCTGCCTAATGCGCGAATCCCGTATCGCCCTCCACCTAAGCATTTACAATAGTTTGCCCGACAGATGGCTCCAAGCAATGAAAATTTCCATCCCGTTACCCGCTGACCCATGACCTCGATTACTTCGTTGACCAGTGGTTCATCGAGTTCGCTACCTGTCTCTACGGTTTTTAAGTCTGCTTGCTCTACGCCGTGGGCACTCATTAACGCTTGGACTTTCTGAGATGCAGCATAGGCTTCATTTTCGTTGGGGCTTTCACTGAGCGCTAGTAGCTTTTTGATCTTTCCCAGCAGGCTACTTTCCGTAAAATCCCCTATCTCTTGGATATGATGGGTGACACTGACACTCACTTCCCCTTGGGCGGCTTGGTTAATGCGCGACATTTGGGCGCTAAAGTAGGGGCCGTGGTCACGCTCTTCAATGTTAAAAGCGAGCTGCGCGACATGGATCATTTCATGGAGCAATGTATCTTTTGTCGCTTGGCCTTGCTCTGACAGTAGCAAGGTAGACAAGCGTATAAGAGGTTCTTGCACTCTGAATAATCCTGCGGCTCGTGTGAGCTTTTCTGAGTATTCAATCTCTACGAAAGGTAGAGATGTCTCAAAAAATCTACGGCTATACTCTTGGTACAGGCGATAAAGGTCATCTAGGGTGAGCATGGTACCGCGTTTTTTATTCGTCGTTGTGTTTGCCTCAATGAGGGGCTATTCGTTCTCTGGGCAATCTAAAGTAGATTTTCTAATACTTCAATTAATTCAGTAATTCGCGCCTCATCTTCCTCATGCATCGCCTCTTCAACCTCACCCAGAACTTCCCGGAGTTTATCCGCTGCCACGTCTCCTTCTAATGCCCCTAAAAGGTTGTATGCCTGATCCAATAACTCTGCCTGTGTTAAATGCACTTCCGTTTCATCTTCTAGATTCTCTAAATCCTCTCCAAATTCAAACAAAGACTCAATATCTGCCCGTGCCTTCGTCAACTCATGACTCGAAAGGCGACTGGTAGCTGCATCATCCACAATCAGCATTTGCTGCTGTCCTTTCTCTTTCTCGGTTGCTGTTACCGTTAAAATTCCATTGTGGTCAAAGTCAAAATGCACTTCAACCTGGACACCGCTTGCGGGGCGAGGGGGGAGACCTTCTATCTTAAAAGTTCCTAACGGTACGTTCTCCCGCGCCAGCATGTTTTCTCCCTGGGACACCTCTATTTCTACCGTCTCTTGATTATCGTAGGAGGTGAAATAGACTTGGGAACGCGATACCGGAATCACGCTGTTGCGCGCAATAATTTTACTAAACAACCCTGGCATTGGACCCATTGGGGTATCCATAACCGCTGCAATGCCAAGGGAATGTGGAATGACATCCACTAAGATTGCCTCTACCGCTTCACCCGATAATACCCCCGCTTGAATGGCGGCACCTAATCCCACACAGAGGTCCGGCTGAATTCCATCTATGGGTTCCTGACCCAAATGATTCGCCACCAGTCTTTGCACGAGAGGAATGCGCGTAGAGCCACCTACCAAGATCACCCGATCTAAGTCCGCTGTATTTAACTCTGCATCCGCTAAGGCGCGGTCAATCGCGTCCAGCGTTTCTTTGAGCATCGGCTCAATCAATTCTTCAAAAGTCTCGCGCGATAATTCAACCTCCAAATGCTGAGCCGTCTTCCCATGGCTGACTAAATAGGGTTCTCGCACTGTCGCAAAGGCATGGGCACTCAATTCCATCTTGACCTGCTCCGCTGCCCGTAATAAGCGAGCTTGAATGGTGGCATCTTCTGGCAAGGCAGTCTTATGGGTCTGTCGGAACAGATCGCCTAAATGAAGCTGCAATCGTCGGTCAAAGTCATCCCCTCCCAAGCGGTTATTCCCATGACTCGCCAAGACTTCTGTGACCTCTCCCGTAATTTCGACAATCGAGACATCAAAGGTGCCGCCGCCCAGATCGTAGACCAGTACCCGTTCTGTATCTTCTGTACGAAAGTCATAGGTTAAAGCGGCGGCAGTCGGCTCATTGAGTACCTGCAAGACCTCAAACCCTGCAATATCCCCTGCCTCTTTTGTCGCCTGTCTCTGAGCATCGGTAAAGAAGGCAGGTACCGTAATCACGGCTTGTGTGACCTCCTCCCCCAACGCTGCTTCCGCCCGTTGCTTCAGGCTTTTCAGAATGATGGCAGAGATTTCTTGAGGGAGGTACTCTCGCTCTCCCAAAATGGTCTTATGGTCTGTCCCCATTTGGCGTTTAATGGACTTTACAGTGCGTTCCGGCGCTGCGGCATACTGGCGCAACGCATCTCGACCCACTAATAATTTACCGTTGGCTCCCAACCCCACACAGGAGGGCAGGATGACTTCACCCTCTTCATCTGGTATTACCCACGGTTGTCCATTTTCAATGGCGGCTACGACAGAATTGGTCGTTCCTAAATCGATCCCCACTGCCTTGCCCATAACCCCAGTTCCTTTTAATTTATACGACTTTATCTGTGGGACTATTACCCCTTATGTTTCACTGCGGCAGCGGGTTTCACAGCAACCATGACCTGGGCTTCACGCAAAATCTGATTCTGCCATAGATAGCCCCGCACTATTTCCCGCAGGACGGTATTTTCCTCTGCTTCTTCGCTTTCCTCTCGGCCCAGGGCTAACATGCGCTCAGGGTCAAAGACTTGACCTTCTGACTCTAACGGTACAACCTGACGCTGGCGCAATACGTCCAGCAGGGATCGTCGCATCATTTCCACGCCCTCTTTGGCACTGGAGATTACTTCGCCCATTGATTCAGTCTCATTGACATTTTCCTCTTTTGAAACCAATTCTTCTGAAGGGGGATGTTGACCGAGCCATCTTTGAATCGTTTGTCTCCACTTTTGAAATATCGAAAAGGGAGGATGGACGACAGGTGTGTTCATTGAGGGCACTGACGAAGCGGGGGATTGTGTGTGCTGCTGCTCCGCTTGCTGCCAATGTTCACAGGCGTAATCTAATGAATCCAGGATACCTAACAAATCCTGAAGCAAACGCTCCTGTTCACGTCGAAATTTAGCACTTTGGGCGACAAGCTCGCGCGGCGATGGGGTCATGGTCAGGTTTCTCTTTATCCCTAATTTAGTTCGTCACTTTAATAGGTCAGTCGAATTAGCTCATCAATCCCTGTTTGGGCTTGTGCTGTTACTCTCTCTCTCAATTGTTGAAGCAAATGAGCATCTAGTTCGATTTCGATAGGTCGCAGCTTAAAAAAGTCTTCTTGACCATTTTTACCGCCTTTTTGCAGAGCTTCGTAGGCAGCGCGAATTTCCTTAAACTTCTCTGGATATTTATGAGCGGGAAATTCTCGCAGTTTCAGATGATAGGCTGCTTTGATTTCAGCGAGGCTTGCTCCGGTTGAAATTCCTAAGAGGTCATAGTTTGATTGCACGATTTACCCTCCTTTGCTTTATTCAAAGTTAAAAGCTACGTTTGGAGCGAGAAGACTTTTGCTTGGTGCGTGAGCGACCAAAGGGCAATGCCGACCCAAAAGGGTCTATCTCAAAAAAGTCATCGTCATCTCCTAAGCCTATCCCAGACATTTCTTCTTGAAATCTGTCCATCAATTCTGGCAATAGGCGCTCTAACATTTCAGGCGGGACTTCGTTGCCAATCATTTTTCGCGCCATTTTTTGCACGATCTCCCTTATGTCAATTTGCCCTGTTTCGGCAAAGTCTAGAAAGTCAGGGAAAACATCCTGGGCGATCTGCGTAGATTGAAAATATTCTTCTTCTCGAAATGCTTGGAGAGCTTTGGGATCCTGTAAGCGCCGTGCTAATTCAAATCCCTCTTCATGGAATTTTTTGTAGTTCGCACTTTCATAGGGATAGGTCGTCGCTTTTGCCAGCAAGAGCTGCGGATGCTGCGGTTCGCGGCGAAGCGATTCCTCGATAAATGGGCGCAAGGCTTCTGTCTGGGCAAAAAAGCGGGCTTTTAACTGGAGGTGAGCTAAGGCGGTTGCAGGCTGGGCTGATTGATCCAAATACGGTTGCAGGGTTAAGGATAATCGTTCTGACGATAGCCCCTTCACGACAAGCAATAGGAGATGAGCCTCTTTTGCTTCAGGACACTGACTGATGAGGGCGAATAACTGCTGCTGGTACTTGGTTTGTAAGGCCGCTATTCCTTTTTGCCGCTTTGCAAACAGTTGGAGTGACAGGAAAATAGCCTGCAAGACGGGTATCTGGTCTGGGAGCGATAAGTCTGCTAGAAGCTTATCCCACTGTTTAATAGCTTGTTCCTGATTCAAGCCCACCCGATTGCCACTATTAGGTTCACCCTCGGCGGCTTTAATAAAGATGCGACAAGCATTGAGGGCTGAATCTTTTTTCCCTTGGTCGCTGACTAATTCTTCAAATGTCCAGTAGTCTTGGGTTGATAATGCCTCGATCCACGACGATATGGATACCTCTGTGTCTACATCAAAATCTCCAAAAGGTTGTCCAAACCGACGACGGATTTCTTTTTGGGCATTGAGGTCGCCTTGACGCTCTAGCACCCCTAGCAATCCCTGATACACATCGTAGGAATCACTGCCTCCTTCTAAGGCTTTGGTCAGTAGAGGGACCACTTGCTCATGATTCCCTTGGACTTGCGCTTTTAAGCCCTGTCGCCCCAGCACCTCCGGTGAGTTAGGGCATTGTTTTTCAGCTTCTTGAAGTGCCTTAAATGCTTGCTGACGCTGTCCTTTTAACATCCAAACGTCTGTCACCCAGCAATAAATTTTTGCCAGCGTTGGCTTTAATCGGGTTTCGGGCCATTCTTCAGGCTGTTCTCGTGCCTCTTTCTTGACTCCGTCTAACAGATGGCTTAGCAATCGTTGCCTTTGAACCGTCTCACCTGTCTGAGTGTAAACCTGACGGAGTTTCAGAATGAGTTGGGCATCGAAGGGGGGCTGATAAACTATGCTTTCCCAGAATCTCTCCGTGCATTCCGGCTCTTGCTCTCGCAATGCCTGCTCTCCAGCCAACACCATGACCCCACGAAACAGGGCATCTATTTCTGGGTATTCCCGACAGGGACGCTCTATTTTAAGAAGCAGATAGGCTGCATCATGAATATTATTGTGCTCAACAAGATTCAGGAACTCTAAGATGATCGTCAAAGACCGCTGGAGTCCAGGTTGTTCTACAGAAATCCCTGTTTTCTGAAGCGACAGCTTTTGTCCGAGGGCTTGTACAATGCTCAAACGCTGCATTGCTGGGTGCTTGGGTAAGCTGGAACCCAATCTACCAAAAAGACTATATCGCCCCATTCCTAAGTTATTCGATGCCTGCTCCCATTTTCCTTGCTGCTGTTGGGCATATACGATCCAAGCTTGAGGTGCATCCCCTGGGGTGGCGGGTCGTCCCATTTTCTGGAAGTGGGCGATCGCTCCTTCATAGTCTTTTGACTCTAAGGCCAACA
>JBGSVR010000389.1:0-11524 GCA_041752855.1 Thermosynechococcaceae cyanobacterium | reverse complement strand
TATTCTAGGATCCAATCGACGATGGATTTGCCTGGTTTTCTTATAAGTCCCAAAATGAGTTCGTTTTGGCTACTCCTTCGAGGTGCCTCAAAAGCCTCAAACCCTTTCCAGGTAACAAGCACCATTTTCCGATCTATCTGGGTTGAAGAATCAAAGAAACAGGTTAAGGAACAATTAGACTCTCTGATACAAGAAGAAATTCAATCAAAAGTTTCATCTCTAGAAAAGGAGATTAATGATTCTAGGCAAAAAGTACAGAGCTTAACTAATTATTTTGAACAAGAAGTAAAACAACGTATACAGGAACGACCTTTCCCACCACAATCACCTCCCCAAATATCTAGAGGCATCAATGAAAATCATCTAAAGGAGCAATCACCATTTTCACCGCCGCCAGCAATAATAAATGAACTTCCGCCCCAACTTCCACAATCACCTGAATTAAGATCTGGGCAAATAATAGAAGTCACAGCTGGTAGTCTTCAAGAATTACTTCAAAAAATTGAAGCTATTAAGCAAGCTGATCCTACATTTCAACTCTCATACGATGACTATTTACGACTGGGAAATAGTTTTTACTTAGAGCAAAATTTTGAAAAAGCAATTGACCTATATGACAAGGCACTGGCACTCAAACCAAATTCAGTAGAGGTTTTACTAATAAAAAGTGCTATCTTGGCATATATTGGTAAGTATGAACAAGCAATATCTGTTAACACCAGAGGTCTTGAGCTTAAACCTGACTCTGCTGAGGCTTGGCATAATCAGGGCTACATTTTAGAAGAACTCGGAAAATTAGAAGAAGCTCTAGCTACTTTTGAAAAATCTCTTGAACTGAAATCTAGTTCAGAAACATGGGATGCAAAAGGAAGAGTTTTATATCAACTTGGAGAATTAGAAGAAGCTTTAGCTGCCTTTGATAAGGCTATTGAACTTAAAAAAGACTTTGCCGATGCTTGGCTAAATAAGGGCATTGTTCTAAGTACACTAGAACAACATAATGAGGCAATCTCTGTTTATGATAAAGCAATTGAACTACAGCCCAATTTTGCTAAAGCTTGGTACAACAAAGGAAATTCTCTTAATAAGTTAGGGAAGCCTGAAGAAGCAATTATTGCATATGATAAAGCAATTGAACTTAAACCTGACTTTGCTCAAGCTTGGTGCAATAAGGGTTTGATGTTTGAAAAAACAAATGATTTAGAGGCTGCATTGAGTGCATTTGAAAAATCGCTGAGCTGCAACCCAAATTTAATTGAAGCCTTATCTTCAAAAGCATATGTGTTGCGGCGACTGAAACGATACGAAGAATCAATCCCAGCATTTAATAGAGCTATTCAATTTAATCCAAAAAAAATAGAAGAATTATATTATTGCAAAGGCGTTGCCTTAAATGAAATTGGACGTCACGAAGATGCACTTGAAGCATGTAATAAGTCAATAGAATATAATTCAGAATTCCGTGAACCCAAATCTCTCAAAGGTCTTTTGCTCTTAAAACTAAAGCAATATAATAAAGCGATTGCTTCTTTTAGCGAAGCTATTGAAATCGATCAAGATTCCGCAGAAGACTTCTACAACAGGGCTTGTGCATTCAGTCTTTCAAACAATATCGATATGGCAATCAATGATTTGCGTAAATCAATCACAATAAATTCAGGCCTCCGTAAAGAAGCGCAACTAGAGCCTGAATTTGATTCAATTCGTAATGACGATCGTTTTGTTGAAATTATAGGAAATGATTCAATCTAGATGATTTTTGTTAAATCAAAGTCCGTTGACAATTTGATCGCCCTTCAGCGCAATAAGGTGATCGCACGTCCAATTGTGGTGAGTTAGAGCTTGGCGATTGCTCCTCAAAATCAGCCTGAGTTTAGAAATCTCCCCCAACTCCCTCAGTCAAGGCGAACCAGCCATTCGACAGGTGATCGCATTTTTTGGATGATGATTGAGGTGGACAATCGCCCTTCTGACCTAAAATTGGTGTTCAATATCTCTGGAATGATGGAGAACTCTGAAAATTTCAATACCGATATCGGTTCTCCGATAGAACACAATGTAGGGCTTAACCGGAAAGCTTCTAATGGTTTCAGTGAGGTCGTCTCGCTCATACCCCATGTCTGGGAATTGAGCCAACATAGGAAATTTATTCAAAATCTTAGCCACCATGAGATCGGCGGCTAAATTATCTTTCTGGGCGAGGTAAGCCCAAATATCCTCTAAATCCAATTCAGCCTGATGAGAAAGTCTATAGCGATTCATGCGGGGCTATTTGACCTAATCTCTTATGTCCTCGGGCTTTAATATCTTCGAGCAGAGTTGGTAAGGAGTTGTCATCGTAGTCTATGTAGGCTCCGCTTTTAATTTGTTCAATACCGATAGAGAGTTCTCCCCTCAAGGCTTCTAATTTTAGGGTTTGGAGTTCTTCTTCAGCTTGTTTGATCCGTTCGAGCATAGCTTGAAAAGTTTCTGCATCCTGCACAACAACTTCTGCTTTGCCATTCACAGTCAAAACTAGAGGCAGCTTTGTGACTTTGACTTGCTCAACAAAGTCTTTGGCGTTGCGCTTAAAATCGGTCAGTGAATGAATGTTTTTCAGGTCAATCATACAAATTGCATCTAATTCAGATCTAATTACATGCTATCCCATTTTTATATAAACAGGAGATAACACCTGTAAATAAATTGATGCGTTTGTGGATGAGCTGCAAGAGGCGATCGCATTTTTGGACTGATGCTTAGGGTGGGCGATCGCCATCGTTGCTTTATAGCCCATTACTTAATGTGGACAAAGCAAAAAAAAAGTGGATGTCTCGGACATCCACTTTTTTAACTTATACGTTGCTGTTTAAGTGACTAATTCAAAGCTTAAGCACCTAACAGAGCCTTAGCTTTTGCCACCACGTTTTCGGCGCTAAAGCCAAACTTCTCAAGGCAAACGCCGCCTGGCGCTGAAGCACCATAACGATCAATGGTGACAGTATCGCCTTCGGTACCCACATACTTGTGCCAGCCAAAGCTTGCGGCAGCTTCCACTGCAATCCGCTTAGTGACGGCCTTGGGCAACACAGATTCTTTGTAAGCTGCATCTTGCGCTTCAAAGAGTTCCCAAGAAGGCATCGAAACCACGCGCACTTTCTTGCCTTCAGCAGTGAGAGTTTCAGCCGCCGTGACGCAAAGGTTTAGCTCAGAACCCGTCCCAATCAAAATGATATCAGGCGTTCCTTGAGGCTCCACAATAGTGTAGGCACCCTTGGCAACACCCTCAATAGAAGTGCCTGCCAAGTTGGGCAGGTTTTGACGAGAGAAGGCCAACAGCGAAGGATCGTTCTGGTTTGCCAACTCAATTGCGACCTTATAGGAACCTGAACACTCATTCCCATCTGCTGGACGGAAGACCGTCAGGTTAGGAATGGCGCGCAGAGACGCAAGGGTTTCAATGGGCTGGTGGGTAGGGCCATCTTCACCTTGACCAATGGAATCATGGGTCATCACCCAAATCGACCCAGCACGAGACAATGCCGAGAGCCGAATGGCTGCTCGCATGTAGTCTGTGAAGATTAGGAAGGTTGCGCCGTAAGGAATCAAACCAGAACCATGAAGCGCCATACCGTTACAGATTGCACCCATGGCGTGTTCGCGTACACCAAAGTGAACGTTACGGTTTTGGTACTGTCCCTTTTGGAAGTCACCCATGCCTTTCAGTTCGGTCAGGTTAGAGTGGGTTAAGTCAGCGGAGCCGCCAATGAGTCCAGGCAATACTGCGGCTAGCTTGTTCAGGCAGTTTTCAGAATGCTTCCGAGTGGGGAGAGCTTTGTCTTCGGGGGTGTAAGAGGGCAGTACGCTATCCCAGCCGCTAGGGAGCTTAACGGAGGTGAGTGCCTCAAATTCAGCCGCATCTTGAGGATATTTGGTTTTGTACTGGGCTAAGGCCGCTTCCCATTCAGCCTGGTAGCTGGCACCCCGCTCGATGGCCTTGCGGTAGTGAGCCACGGCTTCGGGGGGTAGCTCAAAGGGTTCGTAACCCCAACCTAGGTTTTCACGGGTGAGCTTCACTTCATCGGTACCCAATGCCGCGCCGTGAATGCCAGCGGTGTTGCATTTGTTAGGGGAGCCGTAGCCAATGATGGTTGTCACCTTAATCATGGTCGGCTTGTCTGTGACCTTTTTAGCTTCGGCAATGGCAGCGGCGATCGCATCCAAGTCCGTGTTCCCATTCTCAACGTGGAGAACATGCCAGCCGTAGGCTTCAAATCGCTTCGATACATCTTCGGTGAAGGCAACATCGGTCGAGCCGTCGATGGAAATGTGGTTGTCGTCGTAAAGAGCAATCAGCTTGCCTAAGCCACAGTGCCCAGCAATAGAGGCCGCTTCACCAGAAACGCCTTCCATATTGCAGCCATCGCCCAAAATCACATAGGTGTAGTGATCCACGATGGTTGCGTCTGGCTTGTTAAACTTGGCGGCTAAATGCGCTTCTGCTAGTGCCAAGCCCACGCCATTGGCAATCCCTTGACCCAAGGGACCAGTCGTCACTTCAATGCCCGCCGTCTCAAAGTTTTCGGGGTGCCCAGGGGTGCTAGAACCCCATTGACGGAAATTTTTAATATCGTCCATGCTGACGCTGTCGTAGCCCGTCAGGTGAAGCAGAGCGTACTGAAGCATGGAGCCGTGGCCTGCGGACAGCACAAAGCGATCGCGGTTAAACCACTTAGGGTTTTTAGGATTGAACCGCATAAACTGATCCCACAGCACAAACGCCATGGGAGCCGCACCCATCGGGAGGCCAGGGTGCCCGGATTTTGCCTTCTCAATCGCATCAACGGCAAGGAAGCGAATGGAATTAATACAAAGCTCTTGGACGGACTGGGTGGCAACAACCATAGTAATTAAACGTTCCTAGATTCGGGGCAGTGACAAAACAATAGCGACAAACTTGGGTGATGCAGGTTTATTTCCCTTATCCACCGAAAGCTTTTCAGCGCAAACTAAACCACAACAAATTACTCAATTCAACACAATTCCATCAATCGGTCTTTTTCCCTACTCAACGTACTTCCTAAAGGCTAACGTCACGTTATGACCTCCAAACCCAAAGGAGTTAGAGAGCGCAACCTCAACCGCTTGGGTACGACTATGATGTGGCACATAGTCTAGATCACATTCGGGGTCTGGATTGTCCAAGTTGATCGTGGGTGGAATTTGACCGTGGGTGATCGCCTTCACGGTCGCCACGGCCTCAATGCCCCCTGACCCGCCCAGTAAATGCCCCGTCATCGACTTAGTCGAGCTAACGGCAACTTTGTAGGCATTGTCTCCGAGGGCGTGTTTAATGGCGGCTGTCTCCGTGGGGTCATTGGCTCCCGTACTGGTGCCATGAGCATTAATGTACGTCACTTGATCGGGCGTAAGACCCGCATCTTTAAGACATAGCTCAATGGCACGGGCCGCCCCTTCGCCCCCAGGCACCGGAGAGGTCATGTGGTAGGCATCGCAGGTTAGACCATACCCCACAACCTCGGCATAGATTCTAGCGCCACGCTTGAGGGCAAACCCTAGCTCCTCTAGAATCAAAACCCCCGCACCTTCACCCAAAACAAACCCATCGCGATCGCGGTCAAAGGGGCGGCTGGCGTGGGTCGGGTCATCATTGCGAGACATCGACAGCGCCTTACAAGAGGCAAACCCTGCCACCGAGAGCGACGTTACTGCCGCCTCAGTTCCGCCACAAATCATCGCGCTGGCGTAGCCCCGCTGCACTAGCCTAAAGGCATCGCCAATGGCATTAGAGCCAGCGGCACAGGCCGTCACTGCACAAGAATTTGGCCCTTTTGCACCCAAATGAATGGCCGTTAAGCCCGCAGCCATATTGGCAATCATCATCGGAATCATAAACGGGCTGCATCGATCTGGCCCACGGGTCAGGTTGATCTCCTGCTGGTCTTCTAAAACCTTTAGCCCCCCAATGCCCGTGCCAATCATCACGCCAATCTGGGTCGCGTTGCTGTCATCAATCACCAAATTTGCGTCTTTGACTGCCTGCTTGCTGGCTGCTACCGCAAATTGAGCAAAACGATCCATTCGTTTTGACTCTTTGCGATCCATATAGTCAACGGGGTCAAAGCCTTTGACTTCACCAGCAATGCGGCAGTCATGGCGAGAGGCATCAAATAGCGTAATCGGCCCAATGCCGCTGCGACCTGCCAGCAGACCTTCCCAATAGTCAGCAACCGTGCTACCAATGGGCGTAAAGGCTCCCAGGCCAGTGACAACAACGCGGTGTAGTTCAGAATTAGTCATGATGTCTGTCTAGAAAGGCTTCCTGAGCCAAAGGCAAGGTTAAAAGAGCGGTTATGGTTAGGCCGTGGCCTTCCCAGAAATGTAATCAACGGCATCCTGAACCGTCTTGATTTCTTCTGCCGCTTCATCGGGAATTTCTACGTCAAAGGCCTCTTCGAGAGCCATGACCATCTCCACTACATCTAGGGAGTCGGCGTTGAGATCGTTTTGAAAGTTAGCTTCAGGCGTTACCTGATCGGCTTCAACGCTAAGCTGTTCAGCAACGATGGCTTTGACTTTAGAAAATATTTCGTCTTTGCTCATGGTGTTCTCTCGTTAGGGATTGAAAATTGGGTATTTGCTAACGGGTATTTGCGATGGGTATCTACTAAAGATGCAATGGTTTACCAAGATGCTAGGCATTCCATCACACGTTAGAGAATCGTCAGCTATGAAGCCTTAACACTGAGCTACCCTACAGGCATCGGCCTGATTCACTAGCACTACCTACCGCGTTAACAGAAACCAACTTTTATAGTAATCCGAAAGCGGTCAACCCTTATACCTAAAATTCTAGCGTTGCGCCCCTCACTTAAAACCTCTCAAACACCATTTGTTCTAGATGCTTTTTAGATCGCCAAGTTTAGAAAGCTTAGCAAAACGTCAAATGCTTTTAATATCAATGCTTAAGCCCATAAAATCGGCTAAAATCCTTGACGAGTTTTGTCCTTGTACGCAACACTTAAGTAAATATGCTTTAACTTGTTACATAAGTGCGCTCAAACGCTTCTCCTGTAACAAGCTCCATGGTAAAGCAGTCTAGGTTCAGTAACGTCTTTTGGATGGGATGCAGTACCAATGGAAACCTTAGAGTTCATAATCTATCCCGACGGACGTGTTCAAGAAAAAGTAACTGGAATCATTGGTTCTTCTTGTGCAGAGGTTACTGCTGCCATTGAGGCGCTTTTGGGGCAGGTGGTGAGCTATGAGCCTACTTCTGAGTATTTTGCCCAGCAGGCTGTAGCCTCCAACAGCACTTCAGCAAAGGCTGAAGTTAGCCAGTGGTAAGAACCTTGGCGCGGAGGATTTAAAAACGTTTTTCTGATCGTTCCTTATATTGAGAAGAATTTTATATGTCACACTTCAGCCAAATCAAAACCAAAATTCGCAGTCTCCCCGCGTTGCAATCTGCTTTAACCGATCTTGGCTTAGATTGGAAAGCGGGACCTCAACCTGTCATTGGCTATCGAGGCAAGACTCAAACCGCAGCGTTGGTGGTTGAGCAGGATAACGGCTATGGGGTTGGGTTTAGCTGGAACGGGCAAGAGTATGAGCTGGTGACGGATTTAGATTTTTGGCAGCAGGCTTGGTCTGTGGATCGGTTTTTGAATATGGTGACGCAGCGGTATGCTTACCACACCGTTTTGAGCACCACAAAGGCTCAGGGTTTTCAGGTTGCTGAAGAAGCAAAGGCCGAAGACGGCAGCATTCGGCTTGTGGTGCAGCGCTGGAGCGCATAATGCCAAATCATGATGTACACTCCGGTGGCTTTCACTTTGGAGAAGCATTGGCATCGGGTGCTGAGCCGGAGCTAGGTGGACACCTAAGAAGTCAACAAAGCCGTTCAGGGTTAGAGCCAGAACTGGGCGGTATGTTTCGGCAGCGCGGCGTTTATGTCGATGAAGTCACCTGTATTGGCTGTCGTCACTGTGCGCTGGTGGCTCGCAATACTTTTTATATTGAAGAAGGCCATGGACGTTCTCGGGTGTTTCGCCAAGATGGGGACGCAGAAGACGTGGTGCAAGAGGCGATCGATACCTGTCCGGTGGACTGTATTCACTGGGTCGATTACGAGCATCTTAAACGGCTTGAGGTGGAGCGCCGAGATCAGGTGATTCCCATGGCGGGTACATCGGTTGACCCTGCCCTTAAAAAAAAGCGACGAGCTAAAATTTAAGATGCCCTCATGGCCTTAAAAATGCATCTTGCAGAACACAAAACGACTATGACGACTGAAAGATGGACTGATGAAATGCTAGATAGGCTTGTAGGGTCTATCAATACCCTCGCTGATGTGTCTGAGCGGAATACTGAGGGTATTAATCGTCTCAGTAGCATTGCCGAGCTGCATCAACAGGCTTTGGACATGCACCAACAGAACTTCAACGCCGTCTTGGGTGAAATCCGAGAGATCCAAGGCGAAATTCGAGAAATCCAAGGCGAAGTTAGGGGACTCCAGACTGAAAACCGTCGTATCCTTGACCAGATTCTCAACCGCAATGGAGAAGACGATTCGTAAAGCATCAACAGATTTCAGTTCAGAGATAGTGTTTAGGACTGAAGTCAGGAAATAGTGATGCGTGTTTTGGTTTGGTTTCGCAACGATTTGCGGCTGCATGATCATGCGCCGCTGCACACGGCTTTGCAACATCAATTTGAGCCTATTCCCGTTTACTGTTTTGATCTGCGCCAGTTTGGGCAAACGTCTTTTGGGTTTGAGAAGACCGGAGCATTTCGCGCCCAGTTTTTGCGGGAGAGCGTAATGGGGCTGCGGGAGTCGTTGCGATCGTACCAAAGCAATCTCATGATCCGCATCGGTCAGCCAGAACTCATCGTGCCAGAGCTAGCGCAGGCGTTAGGCTGTGAAGCGGTGTATTTTCATAAAGAAGTCACCTCCGAAGAAGTTTCGGTTGAAGCCGCACTTCAGCAGCGTCTTGATGCATTGGGGATTCGCCATCAGTCATTTTGGGGTGCGACACTCCATGAGTCGGATGAACTGCCTTTTGCTGTGGCGCAGATTCCAGAAATTTTTACGCAGTTTCGCAAGCGCGTTGAAGCAGAGGTCAAGGTTGCCCAACCCCTCCCTACACCGACGCAATTTCCGCCGCTGCCGCCTGATATTGACTGCGGAGACTGCCCCACGTTAGCGAAACTTGGCGTAGAAGCAGCAGCAGCTCCTGACCCGCGTGCAGTACAGACCTTTAGGGGTGGCGAAGCCGAAGGCTTGAAGCGGCTGCAAAGCTACATTTGGGAGAAAGACCGTCTGCGGGTGTACAAACAAACGCGCAATGGGATGCTAGATCCTGATGATTCCTCAAAGCTATCGCCGTGGCTGGCGCTGGGCTGTCTTTCGGCTCGCTATGTTCACGATCAGGTGGCGCAATATGAAGCAGAACGGGTTAAGAATGACTCGACCTACTGGCTTATCTTTGAGTTGCTGTGGCGCGACTACTTTCGATGGATTGGAGTGAAGCACGGCGATCGCATCTTCCACACCTCGGGACTACGCGGCCTAACGCTACCCTGGAAAGAAGACTGGGCAAGGTTTGATCTGTGGCGTAACGGTCAAACGGGCTACCCGCTGGTGGATGCCAGTATGCAGGAGCTATTAACCACGGGCTTTATGTCTAATCGCGGTCGGCAAAATGTTGCCAGCTTTTTGACCAAAAACTTAGGCATCCACTGGCACATGGGCGCAGAATGGTTTGAATCGAGGCTGATTGACTATGATGTGTGCAGCAACTGGGGCAACTGGAACTATACCGCTGGGGTAGGGAATGATGCCCGTGGCTTTCGGTTTTTTAATATCCTTAAGCAGTCTAAAGACTATGACCCCAAGGGAGAATACGTCAGACATTGGCTGCCTGAGCTGGCAAGCATTCCAGGTGAGCAAATTCATACCCCCTGGAAACTAGCCCCGCTTGAGCAAAAGCTCTATGGCGTTCAGCTTGGCGTGAGCTACCCTAACGTTGTGGTTGATCTTTGGGCTTCAGCTAAAGCCAATGAGCAGCTTTATGACCAAGCTTGCGCTCAGTTTGATGCAAGAAATCAGCCTTTTAGAGGCGTTACTAAACCTCATCGTCGATAATTTAGAGGCAGGCAGGCAGACAGAAGACTACGCAATTTTAACAATCGTGCGGTCTACGGCCTTAAGATAAGCGCGACATTGAGGACAGCGTTTGCCCGTGGGAGGCACCATCATGGGATGTCCACACTTGGGGCATACACCTCGCGCAACAGACCACTGCAAGACGATACCTAAGCTAACCAACCCGAGCCAGATTGGGATAACACCCCAGAGCCAAGGGCGAGGAACCTGCGGAATTAAAATTAAAATAACGGCAATGCCGAGGGTTGTAATAGTGCCCCAAGTCACGCCACCAAAAATTCGCATCGCAGAGGTAAACGGCTGGTCATCAAAAGTGGCAGCAGCTTTATCTTTGGGGTTTAGTTTTGGAGCATCCATATTGCTGGGAGAGCGCGCAATGAGATTAACAAAAGGCTGATCTTTTCTTAGCATATCTGCCTATGATGACTCAAGGTTAGAAACCAATAAATCAGGCATAATCAGCACAGAACCTTTGCAGGGAGCGATTAGGGCATGACGCAGCTACTGGCCGGAGATATTGGCGGAACCAAAACCTTATTGCGCTTGAGCAAATTAACGCCTACAGGCTTAGTGACGCTCCATGAGAAGAGCTTCCCTAGCGGTGATTTTGAACACCTGAATCCGATTGTGAGACAGTTTTTGAGCGAGGTTGAGAATAGCGAACTCATTGCCGCAGCCTGCTTTGCGATCGCCGGCCCTGTCCAAAATGACCAATCTCTCGTCACTAATCTTTCGTGGCATCTAGACGCACGGCAGATGGAAAATGACCTAGGGATTGCCCACATTCGGCTCATCAATGACTTTGCTGCGGTTGGCTACGGCATTTTAGCCCTTCAGCCAGAGGATGTCGTGGTTTTGCAAGATCGGCCTAAAGTGGCTCAGGCTCCTATTGCGGTACTGGGTGCTGGGACTGGTCTGGGGGAAGCGCTGCTGGTCTGGCAAGGCAGTGACTACGCAGTACAGGCTACCGAAGGGGGACATGTTGACTTTGCGCCCCGCACTGACTTAGAAGTGGGGCTAATGACTTTTCTGCGATCGCGTCACGGTCGCGTCTCTGTAGAGCGGGTGGTTTCTGGTCAAGGCATTTACAACATCTATGAGTATTTACGCAGCGCTGGATTTGCCGTAGCGTCTGATGCTGTAGAAGCGCAGTTTGAGCAAAAAGATCCGTCTGAGGTGATTGCTGCCCATGCTTTAGCAAACAGCGATATTCTTTGTACTAAAACACTGGAACTCTTTGTTGCGGCCTATGGTGCAGAAGCTGGCAATTTAGCGCTTAAAAGCTTACCTTATGGTGGTTTATATCTGGCTGGCGGAGTGGGTGCAAAAAATTCATCGAAGCTTCAGGATGGTATC
>JBGSVR010000388.1:0-4874 GCA_041752855.1 Thermosynechococcaceae cyanobacterium | reverse complement strand
TGTCGCCTTTGCGTTCCGGTCGCCCCTGGCACCTCTAACGATGCCGCCAGCTCATCCACTACAGCAACCTCCGCTATAGGCTGCGGCTTGACCTTAGCAAACACAATCGCTCGGTCAACAACAAAAGCCAAAGCTTCCCGTGCCAGGAGATCGCCCTCCGTCTGCAATGCCAGAGCTGCACGGGCAGACTTGAGCTGTGCGATCGCAACCTGTGCAATGGCTTCATCAACCTCTTCCTCCATGATTAGCTGAACATCTGAATCGAGCTGATCAAACTGAGCCGTAAAGTAACGCTCAACTCGAATGTCCTCAATAATTGCTGCGATCGCCTCATCAGGTGCAGCAGCAAAAGCCAGCTCAACCGTAGGAACGATAACAGGCGCTGGCTTAAACCGAGCCTGAGCCTTTCCGTAGAAGGCTACAGCATGGCGGTAGATAGCCTGCGCGGTTTCGATAGTCGTCGCTACTGCAACCACACCGCAAAGACCAACAACGAGGGCATCCATCGCAGCCTCGCGGGTGATGTGACGGACGCGGCTATAGGTGGCTTTAGCGTCGGCTGAAGCTAGCTCGGCGTGGGCAGAAGCACAGGCGGCTTGAATCGGGTTGTGAGTGATTCCGGCTGCGGACATTGCCCATTGGTACCAAAGGCGTTCTCGCTGAATGAAGTAGAGCGATGCTCCTTTGAGTGAAGCAATAATTACTGGTGCAAGTGTTTTATTGAAAGCCTGGAAAACGATGGGAGTGTAGCGAATTATTGCTTTGCTGTGGCTCTGGACTTCTGCTGTCCAACTGGGCAATGCTAATGCTGTTGCGTAGGTCATTGTTTTTGCTCCTGTGCTGTGGCGATAGCAATCGGAAAAACTGAAGTGCGTCGATTACTATATGTGAAAATAATAATACTTTCTAAAGTTAGTTGGCAAGTATTTATTGATAGCAATAACTGATCGGTAGAATTAT
This sequence comes from Thermosynechococcaceae cyanobacterium, assembly GCA_041752855.1. GTDB lineage: Bacteria > Cyanobacteriota > Cyanobacteriia > Thermosynechococcales > Thermosynechococcaceae > JAAURS01. The sequence continues at coordinate 3,914 of JBGSVR010000388.1, read as the reverse complement.
TTTTGATTAGCTAGGACGATTAGCGCTTATCAAGTAACGGCCTCAAATAAAAATTCCTGCTTTCTAGGGCAGGAATAAACATGTAAAGTGCTTTAGCATCACTATCAATTTTTAGTCACAAGCCAATCTACTTACAGTAGAGTCTGGAGGTAGACTTACTCTAAAATTATCTCATCTCAGAATACAACTATAGGAATCGAGGATGTTCAGTTTTCAAGAGTACCTCTTGAGTCTATTTTCATAGCTAAGCTTCGTTGGGTTTTGGCTTAGATGCAGACCGGACAGTTTTTTGAAGAACGGTTGACCTCCTGTGATTCTTGTTAATTGATTTACTGTTGACGAGGACTGAAACTCTATATGCAGTCGTTGACGATCTAAGATTTTCCAGAGCAGTGCCTTTGACACAGCCATGAAAAATTGAGCTGGATATGCTTTTAATTCCTGAATCGTTAATTCCTCTTTGTCAATCGTGAGTCGTTGAGGTTGACAAAACTTAGAACACGCAAAAATTATATCTGAATTCTCTTCTTCTAAGTCTTGTAAGTACCCATGTTTTGAAGTATTGGCCTCTTGTTGGGTTTCAAAAGGACCAAAATAGTATATGCAAAGTGGGTTTAACGTTCCAACCTCTAACCACCACGCTCTATCTGTGGCTGCATCCATTTGGAAAGTTAATAAAGTCATCTTAAAAACCTCAAGGGAAATCACAGGATTTAATTTGAACTATTGTTCCTCTGTCACTCCTCTTGTCGCAAAACTAAATCAACTTGAAAGTCAACCTGAAATAGTATTTGCACATTCACCAATAGTTGAGCATGAGATATGAACTTTTTTAAGAACTAGAGCTTATATACTCACTAGAGTAACATTATCATCCTCTTCTTAAAGAAAATTATTGAATATTTCATTAAATAATTATTAAGTTAAAAACTATCATAAACAGTTCCCGCCTTCTTTCGGCCTGCGATCGCCTGTATGTGCCAGCTCTGGTTTAGGCGAAAGCTACGCTCCAAGAGTCCGCTCTCGGCTTTCGCCCTTGCATACCGCTGGGCGCTCGGTTGTTCGGTTGCTTCAAGGTACAGACCATGAACTGCTTTGAAGTCGTAGTTCATCAACGCCAGCGCTTCGGCGGGGGTGATCTGCTGCACAGTCCCGCGCTGCTGCTGCCCTACATCAATCTGGTAAAACTTGGCTCCGGCTTCCTTGCGTCCTACGATATATTCGTCGTGGTTGGCCTTCACCCAATCAGCATTAAACTGTACCCGCCGCTGAATCCCTGCGTAGCTATCGCCATTCTTTAACCCTAGCCTGACAAGCGTTTTCGGACATTTCGCTAGGGTCGTCCCACAGCGGCGTAACATCCAGATTAGGCGGATTCCTGGAGCGTCAGCATCGCCCTCTTCAACATTTTGGAGGTCGCGGCGGTCGTAGTTAGTCAGGTCATGTCTGTGAAAAATGTTTCAGGCCATCGGTTGTTTATGAGATTCTGTGTAGCTTCTAGAATGGGGTAGATAAGTAATTGTACAGAGTTAATTACTCATAAATGAGCCTGAAAGCCTTGCTCTACCGTAACATAGTGTGAATTTATATTGTTCAACTACTTAGGGTATACCCATCTTGACCATCCCTCGGTGAAGATTCCTCGCGTCCCTCTTGAAGTCAAACTGTTGTTTGGAGCGAGAAGTCTTGAAAGCCTCTCTCTATAAAGCTTCTGATAATGTTTCTTAGCGATGAAATTAGGCTACCAGATTTCCCGATTTTAATTTGACCATTCAAAAGAGCCACTTAATGGGGTTTTCCATTCCGCTGCACCTCAAACCCCAATCTCTCATCCCTCAGTTTGAGTAGTTACCTGAGGCTTTAGGTAATACGCTCCAATTAAGTTCAGTGTATTCTCGGAGGCGTCGTGGGCTGGGGATAGAATAATATCCTCTAAAATGTATAGTTTCTGTATTTTCATCTATGCATCAACAGCAACCTTTCTACATAACTAGGTTGATTTCAGGCATGACGTTCGATTTTCGTAAAATTATTACCTCTAAACTTTTGGGTGAGGATATCTCGACAAACCTAGGCTCAAAAAAGCTTAAAAGTCCTAAAATCCATAAATATGCTGAGGCTCATAACGGACAAGAATTTGTCATAGATCCGTTTGACGAGCCATTAGCCCTCTATACGATGACATCTCAGCGAGCTAGAGTTAAGCTGAATGACTATATATTGATCCAGGATGACTCTGGGTCAAAAACGTACAAGATTTTAGAAATTGATTACTACTGTAACGGTCTGCCAGACGTGTGGATTGCAAAACTTGCCTTAGTCAACACATTCGACCCGTCATAAACAGCGTTAGCCTCTATAACGAACCGTCGCAGTTTTGATTGTTAATCACTTGATCTTGCTGTTTAGATGCCCACAAAACGTCTGTATAAATCTGCTTCAACGCTAGCCATACAAAGATAGGGATTGTAGACGTGTAGCGTTTCCACAAGCGTCTAGGCTCTTGTGAAAGTCTATAAAGCCACTCTAAGCCAGACTTACGAAATATTTTGGGCGCATGTTTCTGAATCCCTGCATAAATCGGGAAAACGCCTCCTAGCCCAATCATTACAGCATCAATTTTATTTTTGTGTTTAGCCATCCAGTATTCTTGCTTGGGGCATCCTAAGGACACAAATAGTATACCCGCCCCACTTTCGTTAATTTGCTGAATTAACGCTGAACTTTCTTCGGGTGCTGTGTCACCAAAAGGTAAGGGTTCCATCCCAGCAATCTTGAGTCCAGGAAACTCTCTTTCAAGTCGGCACTGCATTCGCCCTAAAATTTTTGCCTGAGAGCCTACAAAAAAAACAGCGCTATTTTGCTCCAACGCCTGATGGCAAAGCGTTAAAAATATATCCATCCCCGCCACCCGCTCTGGGCGACGAACCCCCATCAGCTTCATCATCCACACCAACGGCATTCCATCAGGTGTAACCAAATCTGCCGACTGCAAAATACTCCAAAAGGCAAGCTTTCTATGCGCCTCAATGAGCATATGAGTATTTGCAACGCAAACAAAGCGGCTTTGACGAGCAGAAGCCCAGTTCACAATAATGTCTATCTGGCTTTGAAATGAAAGCGCAGCAACCCGTGAACCAATAATATTGACGGTTGGCACTAAAGATGGCGTTAAGTTCATTTGTACGTACTACTTCCCTAGCATTCAATTAAACTTCTACGAAGTAAGCGACAGTGATGCCTAGGGGGAAACAGCACAAACTCCGACGGCACTGCTGGTGAGTTAGGATGGGTTGAGATTATCAGGATTGGTAAAGTTCTGATTGTTATAAACAAGTTGAATTTAGCGTACGTGTTTCAGAGAGATAGATCGAGCTTTGTTACAGGGTTAAGTCAGACTCTTAACAAAACGCTTTCATTGATATAGCTTTTGACTATATATCATCTCTCGTATACAGATACCTATACAATCTGACATAGAAATAAATTTTGTCTCCATGCGATTCCCCGCATATAAATAATCATAGCGCCACTTCTGTAGTAGCCGCAGTATATTTAGATTCTCTTCATAAAGAGTATGCTTTCCTTTTTTTCTATATTTTGATTGCCCAATCTTTATTTTAACAACCCCTTCCGCCTAGTAAAAATACCCAGTGATTTTAATCGCTGGGTAAAAAGATTGAGTCTAAACTCGACTTTATCCGTTTGCCGTGGCATGGATTGTGGCAAAAATAGCGCTGACGTTTCGCCACAATCTGTATGGCACTGGTGACTTTAACCCATATTTCTCATAAGTCCTTGGGGGATCGCGATATGAAATTAAAAGTTGTTGTGGAAGTACTAGATGAGACTTGAACCACTTGCTTTATGACTTAAACGAACTTAAGCAAGACTTTTTGCTCCTCAAAATCCGA
>JBGSVR010000387.1:0-2688 GCA_041752855.1 Thermosynechococcaceae cyanobacterium | reverse complement strand
CACATCAAAAATAATGCCGCGATCTTCGTGGGTGGCGGTGATGTCTAAGAACACCAGCTCATCGGCTCCGGCCTGATTGTAGATTTGAGCCAGCTCAACAGGATCTCCGGCATCTCTAAGGTTAACGAAGTTGACCCCTTTAACGACCCGTCCAGCCTTGACGTCTAGACAGGGCAAAATTCGTTTGGCTAACATTAAGGCTCCTTGATGGGTTCCGTGGGCTGCACCCTAGTCAACGCTGCAGCACGGGGAATGGCTTATTTTGCGGAAGGGTCGGGCTGTTCTCTATTCTAAGTAAGATGGTGCCATGCTCATGGGGCAATTGTGGTTGTTCTATCGTTTTTTAGAGCCGCAGCAGCGTCCCTTCAATGTCTTAGCCTGAATGTCTTACCTGTTGAATCCAATTGCTATCGTTATTTTGGGCGAAACCAGCGCTGCGATCGCCCGTCAAATCCAAACCACCCTACCCAATGCTACGGTCTATGGCCTAATTGAGCGCACCCAATCCGCAGATAAAACCTACGCTAATTTTGGCGACACGCTCAGAGAACTTTTTACCCAAAGCACTCCTATTGTCGGCATTTGTGCCGCTGGTATTTTAATCCGAACCCTCGCGCCACTGCTCTCTGACAAACGCGCTGAGCCGCCTGTTATTGCGGTGGCTGAAGATGGAAGTGCCGTGGTGCCCTTGCTGGGTGGGTTGACGGGTGCGAATGATTTGGCAAAAGCGATCGCCACCGCCCTGCACACCCAAGCCGCCATCACCGCCACGGGTCAACTGCGATTCAATATTGTGCTAGAAGCACCACCCTCTGGCTACCGACTGGCAAATCCAGAACATGCTAAATCTTTCACCTCTGACCTAATTGCAGGCGCAACCGTCCGGCTTATGGGGGAAGAAGCCTCGTGGCTAAGCCAAAGCAATTTGCCCTTTAGTTCTGAAAGCACCCATCTCATTGAAGTGACAGAGCGCCCCGTCACGGGCAGCGCCACCCATCTGGTTTATCATCCGGTGGCGCTTCAGGGACGACTCTCGATTATTGGGACAGGGCCAGGTTCTGCTCAATGGATGTCGCCGGAAGTGAAAGGGATTCTTCAATCTGCCACAGATTTAGTGGGCTACAAAACCTATCTAGATTTGGTTGGAGATCTCGCCCAGGGTAAGCAGCGACATGAGTCTGATAACCGCGTGGAGATTGACCGCGCCCGTCATGCTTTGGCGTTAACCGCAGCAGGGAAATCGGTGGTGGTGGTGTCTTCGGGCGACCCTGGCATTTTTGCGATGGCGGCGGCGGTGTTTGAGGTGATTGACCACGATGCTAACCCAGCCTGGAACAACCTTGAGATTCACGTCGCCCCTGGCATTTCGGCGATGCAGGCGGCAGCGGCAGCCGTGGGCGCACCCCTCGGTCACGACTTTTGCGCCATTTCGCTTTCCGATATTCTCAAGCCTTGGGAGGTGATTGAGCAACGAATTGCGGCGGCAGCAGCGGCAGATTTTGCGATCGCCTTCTACAACCCCGTCTCAAAACAGCGCATCTGGCAGCTTACTGCCGCTAAAGAGGTTTTGCTTAGGTGGCGATCGCCCACAACCCCCGTTGTTCTTGCCCGAAATATGGGCAGACCGGGGCAAATGGTTGAGGTCATCAATCTTGGAGATTTGACGGCTGACCAAGCAGATATGCGAACGGTTTTGATTGTTGGCTCTAGCCAATCTCGAACGGTTAAACGCGCCAATGGAGAGGTTTGGGTCTACACGCCCCGCAGATATGAACAGTAAGCGGCGATCGCCTTTAATCAGTCACAGCGCGATCGCAGTTCATTGCAACACAGGGTAAAGTTGTGTTAACTTTAATTACGGAAGGTTGATTTTTAGCGGAGCTTTCAGGCCATGTCTAATCAAGAAGGAAAGGTCGGATTTACAAAGTTTGCAGAAAACTGGAATGGTCGCCTAGCTATGTTGGGCTTTGTGATTGGTTTAGCCACCGAAGTCATCACCGGACAAGGTATTTTGACTCAAATTGGTCTGATGTAGTTTGTTAGGCCATACTTTACAGGCTTAATAGACGAGGGGAAGCAGTATAACTGCTTCCCCTCATTGCTTTTTGGAGCCTCATTATGCTGGGACATGAGCAAAACTCAACCCATCAAAGCGAAATGATTAAATACCCCTCTTGGAACTTAGCGCCCGTTACCTTTTGCCCCTTCAGCTCATTGGGCAAAAACAGATTTCGGCGCTGATCGCCAGCGGCAATGGTTAGTTCTGGACCAGATTGGGTCAACTGCACCTGGCTTTTGGCAAATCCTGGTAAAAAGAGCTTCACCTGGCGCTGGGCAACATCTACCGTCATCGGTTTAGGTGCCTTGATGGCCTCTTGCTGAAAATTAGGCAAATGCTGGGTCAACGACTGCCAATTATCTTCAGTACGGCTAGGGAGGGAATGAACCGATAATGGCGCAAAGCACTGCTCTACGTCACTCAGCACCGCCGATTGATTGACCAGTACGCCGCCCACGGTTAGGTTGGCTTGTTGGGCGCTTCCCCATAAATATTCGGCGGTTTTAATCGCAACAGGATCTTCTGTCGTGATAAGGTAGGCCGCAACTCGGCTAGGGTCTGCGATCGCCCTCATGCCCTCGCCCAATTCACCATCCGCCATCGAAAATGGCTGAGAAAAGTTGCCGCTT
>JBGSVR010000386.1:0-4500 GCA_041752855.1 Thermosynechococcaceae cyanobacterium | reverse complement strand
CAATGGAATCGTGATTGAAGGCGAACAGGAAGCTCACGAAAACTACATCCGTCTAGCGGAGATGCTGCCGAATCACAAAGACGATCTCTTGCGTCTCTCTAAGATGGAGGCTCGGCATCGCAAGGGGTTTGAAGCCTGCGCTCGGAATCTCAGCGTTACGCCGGACTTAGGCTTTGCGAGTCAGTTTTTTGCCAGCCTCCATGAAAATTTCCAGGTTGCCGCCAGTGAAAATAAGGTCGCGGCTTGCCTAGTCATTCAGTCGCTGATTATTGAGTGCTTTGCGATCGCCGCTTACAACATCTACATCCCCGTTGCAGATGACTTCGCCCGTAAGATTACCGAAGGTGTGGTGAAAGACGAGTACAGCCACCTCAACTTTGGGGAAGTCTGGCTCAAGGAAAACTTTGAGGCGACCAAGGAAGAAGTTGAAGCTGCCAATCGCCAAAATTTGCCGATTGTTTGGCGAATGCTCAATGAAGTGGAAAAGGATGCAAAAGTCCTGAACATGGAAAAAGAGGCGCTGGTCGAAGACTTTATGATTCAGTACGGCGAAGCCCTTAGCAATATCGGCTTTACCACCCGCGACATTATGAAGATGTCTGCCTATGGCTTAGTTGCTGCCTAGTTAACGCTCGTAGCGCTAACTAGCGAAATCAAAAACACGTCCTAGCGACGTGTTTTTTGGTTTAATCCAGTAGATGAATGAGTTAAGCATGTCCTATAGACCCATCGGAATTGATTTATTTGCAGGGGCAGGGGGTCTTAGCCTCGGCTTTGAGCAAGCTGGATTTGATGTGGTCGCGGCGGTTGAGGTAGACCCTGTCCACGCGGCGGTTCACAAGTTTAATTTTCCTGACTGCGCGGTGCTGCCTCAGTCGGTTGCGACGCTGTCTGGTGCAGATATTCGGCGGGCAGCAGGGATTGGCGATCGCCCTGTCGATGTCGTATTTGGCGGCGCACCCTGCCAGGGTTTCTCGCTGATGGGGCAACGTGCCCTTGAAGATCCGCGAAATGCTCTGGTGCGCGAGTTTGTCCGGATTGTGAATGAGTTAGAAGCTTCCTATTTTGTATTTGAGAACGTGAAAGGGTTAACGGTTGGCAAACATCGGCTGTTTTTAGAAGAGCTGATCGCTGCATTTGATGCGTTGGGCTATCGGGTGTTGCTGCCGTGGAAAGTCCTTAACGCATCGTTTTTTGGCGTACCGCAAAATCGAGAGCGATTGATTTTAATGGGAGCAAGACAGGGCTTGCCGCTGCCAGAATACCCTGAACCGACTACAAGACCTGCTGGAGTGACTAAGTTTGCGGCGCTTGAATTACCTGAAGGGCCATCTTGCCACGATGCCCTTAGCGATTTACCCGATCCTGAGGCATTTGATGCGCTCGTGAAAGGCGATCACACGCTTCTCTCTCGCTGGCAGAAGCCCAAGAGCGCCTATGCCCAAGAAATGCGCTGTTTAGAGAAAGGTGGATGGCATTTTGGCTATCCCAGACAGTGGAATCCTAAGCTGTTAACCTCCAGCATTCGCTCTAATCATTCAGATATTTCTCGCCGTCGCTTTGCTGAAACTCCCCCAGGCCAGGTTGAGCCAATTTCAAGGTTTTTTAAGCTTTCGACAGACGGGGTTGCCAATACCTTACGCGCTGGCACTGATTCAGCGCGAGGTGCCTTTACAAGTCCTCGTCCCATCCACTATGAGCAGCCCCGCTGTATTACAGTGCGTGAGATGGCGCGGCTACATGGGTTCCCTGACTGGTTTAGATTGCATCACACAAAATGGCATGGTGCCAGACAAATTGGTAATGCAGTTCCACCGCCCCTTGCCCGTCATGTTGCGGCCTCGCTGATGGAAGCAATGGAGGCTAAACCTATACAGCCCCAGAAAACCTTGGCGTTAGGTGATCCTATGCTTCTCGAACTAGACATGTCTCAGGCTGCGCGGTATTGGGATATTGAGGTGCCCATTCGTTGCCGCGATAGCAAAAGCAGAATAACAAAAAGCAAACAGCTAGAAAATTCACCATGCTAAATTTTCCTGAATCCTTTGGTCAGTTTTTTTCCCCTGAGGAATGTGCCCAGATTGATCAGACCTTACTACCCACCCGCGATCGCTTTTCAATTCGCATCACAGTCTATAGCTGGCGATATCTTCAGCAGGTGAGTCAAGGGCTGGGCACCACCATAGCAGAACTTCAGCCTCAGCAGATTAGCGACTGGATTCGCCAAGATGCCAGCCTCAACCTTCAAGCGCCAGCGGATGAATCTTTTATAGAGCTGTTTGACCGCTTATTGATTTCATCCCTCATTCCGCTTCAAAAAATTGCCCAGCAAGAGAATATTGCCATTGAGAAACTCACGCTGCTTCAAATCATTGGCTGGTTTGAGGCACAGGTCAAAGCGGCACTGTAGCGATAAAACTGAAATAAATGAGCCGTCCACGGGGCAGATAAGTTCGACGAATTGAGAGATTAGGGTACATTAGCTTAGGGCATACGTCTGTTTGCATACGCCGCCTGCATAATGTCTTAATCGAGCCTATTTCAGGCCAATCTGAATGTTCACTGCTGTTAAAGGGTTAGTTTTAGCGTTCTGCATTGTTATGCAGCTTGCACTAGGAGAGCTGCTGCTGCCTCCAGTGATGGCTTGGGCGGTCAATGACGCATCTTTGCCAGAGCTTCAGCAAAAGCAGCAGCAGATTAATCAGTACCGCTCTAGCGTGAATCAGGCCAAACAGCAGCTAGAGCAGCAGGAGAAGGCTACCCGCGATCGCATTGGAGGGCTGGGGCAACAAATTGAGGCCACCGCATCCCAAATTGAAGTGCAGCAGAATAAGCTAAAGGCCGCGAATGAAAAGCTAAAGCAAATCGAAAAGGAACTTGCTGTATTCCAGGCGAAATACGATAAGCAGCAGACCAGCACTGCTGCACGGCTCCGATTTTTGCAGCGCCAAAACGACGCTCAAGGTTGGGTTGCCCTCATGCAAAGTCGATCCTTAGAAGCTTTAATCGATCGCCAGTATCAGCTCAAGCGGGTTTATGGCGAAGACCAAAAAGCATTAGTGGCGCTTAAGCAGGCCAAAGACGTTATTAAGGCTAAAAAGTTAGAAACTGAAGCTCAAAAAAACCAGATTGCGCTTATTACTCAGCAGCTCACCACCCAAAAGGTATCCGCCCAAGATCAGGCGCAGTCAGAGAGCATTCTCGCCAATCGACTGAAGAGTGATCGCCAAGCCCTGACCGCCGCCGAACAGCAGCTAGCAGAAGAATCTAGCCGCATTTCGCAAAATATTCAGCAAAAGTTAGCTGCGAGAATTGCGTTTCCTGGCGCAATATTTGTCCCAGGTTCGGGTCAGTTTTTACTGCCGTCCGATGGCCCCATTACCAGTCCCTTTGGCTGGCGAGTCCACCCCATTCTCGGCACCAGTCGCCTCCACAATGGCGTAGACTTTGGTGCAGAATACGGCAGCATCATTAGAGCCGCAGACAACGGCGTAGTCATAGCAGCAGAATGGAGCGGAGGCTACGGCAACGCAGTCATTATTGACCACGGCAACGATGTTACAACTCTATACGGTCATGCCAGCGAGATGTACGTCACGGCAGGGCAAGTAGTTCAAAAAGGACAGCCGATCGCCGCTGTGGGTTCCACAGGTCTTTCGACAGGGCCTCACCTTCATTTTGAAGTGCGTCGTCAAGGCGAACCCACTGACCCAATGGCATTTTTATAGGATTCCGCGCATCATCTCATTTGCGGTTGCTACGCGTAAACGATAAGCTAAGGAAGCTTCTGCGTTTAGCAAAATGCAGTCAAGGGCATGTGGCGCAGTAGATAGCGCATTTGGTTCCGGTCCAAAGGGTCGGGGGTTCGAATCCCTCCATGCTCGCTTTTGATGAATAAGATTTACTTACCGTTAAGGCAGAGGTAAGCATGACACTAGCCAAGCCAAGGCTTTACGACTTAGATTTTGTCGATTGGGTGAGCCAAACGGTTGGGCTTTTGCGTGAGGGTCGGTTTGATGAGCTAGATCTCGCGCATTTGATTGAAGAGGTAGAAGATTTGGGGAATCGGCATCGGGATGCGATCGATAGTCAGCTCACCCGACTGCTGATGCATCTGCTGAAATGGCAGCACCAGGCGGAGCGGCGATCTTCCAGTTGGGAAAGCAGCATTCGAGAATCTCGTAAGCAAATTAGCCGACTGTTGCGAAAGTATCCATCGCTCAAGCCTTATTTTGAGGCGCAGATTGAGCAGTGCTATCAAGATGCGGTTGAAGATGCCAGTGATGAGACGGGGTTGTCTTCAATATCCTTCCCATCAGATTGTCTCTACGAGGCAGATCAGATTTTAAGTCAAGACTTTCTTCCGTCATTCATTGATTCTATTGACCTGCCATAACCCATTGACCTGCCATAATAAGAGCAAACATTTTGGGGACGTTTTGTGAATTCTTCAGCGACTGCTAGTCCTACTGCCATTGCCGATCGCATTATTGTGCCCCT
>JBGSVR010000385.1:0-4059 GCA_041752855.1 Thermosynechococcaceae cyanobacterium | reverse complement strand
ACACATACGATCATCAGTCATTTTCCCTCCCATACAGAAGCAGAAAGAGCTGTACTGGAGCTGCAAAAAAAAGGCTTCGATATGCAAAAGCTCTCAATCATTGGCAAAGACTACCAGACTGCTGAACATGTGCGTGGATTTCTAACCTGGAAAGACACAGCAAAAGCTGGAGCCGCAGGCGGTGGTTACTGGGGTAGCTTCGTTGGAGATTTATTTGGCATCTTAGTAGGGGCTGGAGTGGTATTCATTCCTGGAATGGGTCCACTTATCGTTGCTGGCCCTATCGCCGGAGTATTGGCAGGTTGGCTAGAAGGAACGCTTGCGGGTGGTGCAGGTGCTGCTGCGGTAGGAGGACTGGCAGGTGCCTTGAGCGGCTTAGGAATTCCGAAGCAGGAGGTACTGAAATACGAGACCAATATCCAAGCTGGTGAGTTTGTAATTCTTGTCACAGGCAGCAATGAGGATGTTACTCAGGCGAAGCAAATGCTAGACAAAATCAGTCATGAAGTCAGCATGTCGGTTGCAGTCTAAGGTTTTGAACTAATAACCGTCAAAACCGAGGCAATGTCAAAACTGAGGCAATTCGTGCAGATTCAAAATTCAATCTCGAAAGCTCAGACAAACGGCAGTCAGCCAGTTTTACATCAGCATGGTCACGAGATTCAGCGGTTTGGTACACTTCGTACTCTGCCGATCGCCCTTGAGACTACCGCCCGATCACAAAGCTGTGAGCAGCTTAACCAAATTCTGGCAGACAGCCTCGTTCTGTACAGCCTCTATAAGAAACATCATTGGCTGATGCGCGGCAACACATTTTATCAACTGCATCTGCTGTTGGATAAACACGCAAATGAGCAGCTAAAGCTGATTGATTTGATGGGTGAGCGAGTGCAGACGCTGGGCGGGGTGGCGATCGCGGATCCGCGTCATGTGGCAGAAGTGACCCAGATTGAGCGTCCTCCGAATGGTGTGGAAGAGGTGCCCGTTATGCTTTCGCGGCTGTTAGAGGCACACGAGCTGATTCTAGGTGAGGTTCGTAAAGGAATTACGAGAACCGCTACGAATCAGGATTACGGGACGAACGATTTATTGACGAGTGAAGTGCTGCGGACAAACGAATCACAGGTCTGGTTTCTAGCCGAACACCTGGTTGATACGCCCTTAGTTCGCAGCTAAATTTCGGTCCAGCTCATTCGATTACAAGGAAATCGAAAAAACCCTCAGCGATCGCTTCATGACGAGTTTTCTACATCTCAATTTGTAAATAATAGGCAACCAACAATAGGAAAACACCATGAATATCACTATAAAGAAAACTGACGCAGAACTCAAGAGTGATGTGCTTTCTGAACTTAAGTATGAGCCAAGCGTAAAGGTTACAGATATCGGTGTCTTAGTAAAAGATGGAACCGTGACATTGAATGGCTCTGCAAATAGTTATGGCAAGAAATGGGAAGCCGTGAGCGCGGTTAAACGAGTGTCTGGAGTGAAGGCCGTCGCGGACGAAATCGAGGTTAACCTGCCAGACTCTCTACACCGTACAGATGCAGACATCGCCAGCGCTGCGGTGAGTCAAATCGACTGGTCTACCACGATTCCAGTTGGAACAGTTGTGGTAACGGTTCGTGATGGCTGGCTTACGCTGGACGGCGAGGTGGAGTGGGGATATCAGAAAGATTCCGCCATGAAAGTTGTGCGGCACCTAGCGGGCGTTAAAGGGGTATCCAATCTGATCTTGATTAAACCCAGAGTGACGGTACAGGAAATTGAAACGGACATAAAATCGGCATTTAAACGAAATGCTGTCGTAGAAGCCAACAAGATCCAAGTGGAGACTTTTGGCAATAAAGTGATACTTCGTGGCATGGTGCGAAACTACGCCGAGCTAGAGGAAGCTGAACGAGTCGCTTGGGCTGCGCCAGGGGTACTTTCTGTAGACAATCAGCTCGAAGTGGAATTCTCTGATTTTTCGGACTAGCAACCCAGGTCTGCGCTTAGGATCATGAATTAAACCGTAGGGTGGCGTTCTCTACCACTAATACAAACAGTTCACCCTGATTGATTATGTGGGTGATGTTCACCCTACATTCATTTTCTAATACCGAATTTCTATGAAATTCTCTAACCAATACCTTGACCCCGATCTCCTGCGACAAGTCACAACGCTTGCCGCCATTCTCGGCAGCATTGTCTTCATCAATGTAGCTAACTTTTTCTCGTCTAATGGCGTAGATATGGCTACCCTCTCCGACATCCTTTTTACTTCCGTCCAAATTCTTCCCGCTAACTATGCCTTTGCAATTTGGGCACCGATTTATATCGGCCTTGTCACCTTTGGCACTTACCAAATTCAACCTGCTCAGCGTCAAAACCCTGTATTACAACGTGCTGGCTACCTGCTAGTGTTTGCATGTTTGGCTCAATGCGCCTGGATTTATCTCTTTCTCGCTCGCCTCTTTCCGCTGTCTGCGATCGCCATGGTGGGGATTTTGCTGCCGCTGATTGGCCTATACCAACGCCTTGAGATGGGTCAGCCGCGTGTCTCTGCACAAGAGAAATGGTTTATCGACATCCCCATCAGCCTTTATCTCGGCTGGATTACCGTCGCCACCGTGGTCAATGTTGCGCTTGCCCTTTACAGCCTCAACTGGAATGGTTGGGGCATTGCGCCCTCAATCTGGGCCGTCATTATGATGAGCGTCAGCGCGGCGATCGCCATGTATATAACCATCCAACGCCACGATATTGCCTACACCCTGGTGATTGTCTGGGCATTTGCGGCGATCGCCATTCGCCAAATGGAGACACCTTTGATTGCTGTAGCTGGTGTAGTGATTGCGATCGCGCTGGCGTTACTCAGTCTAGTCGTCGCGCTAAACCCTTCAGCGAAGATGAAATTACCGCAATTGAAACGTAAAAATCAGTTTATTAATGAGGCAAACAAATGAGTACGGCAAATTCTACTGTCGATTTAGTCCTTCCAGTTGGACAACGCGATCACGTACAGGGATTACTTACGGCTCCGGTTGTGCTAGTTGAGTACGGTGATTATCAGTGCCCCTATTGCGCCCAAGCGACTGGCGTTATTCAAGAGCTTCAGTATCAACTGGGCGATCGCCTCTGCTATGTTTTCCGACACTTTCCCTTAACTGAGCTTCACCCCAAGGCATTGAGAGCCGCAGAAGCAGCAGAAGCAGCGGCAGCTCAGAATCAGTTTTGGCAAATGCATTACTGTTTACTGTCCTATCAATCTGCTTTAAACGAGACAGATTTACTCCAGTACGCTCGAGATTTGGAATTGAATATCGAACGATTCGAGCACGATATTAATAGCAATCAGCGATTCCACCACATCCAAGAAGATATTAAAACAGGTATAGGCAGTCGAGTAGACAGCACTCCCACGTTTTTTATCAATGAGATTCGTTACGTTGGCAGTTGGGATCTCAGTACGTTAATGAATGTCATTGAACCTCGCTACGCTGAATAACCCACAGGAGTCAAAATGTCTGAGATTCAAAATAAAGTTGTGATTATTACTGGCGCGAGTAGTGGACTAGGGGCGGCAACTGCCCAACGGCTGGCTGCTAGTGGCGCAAAACTAATGCTGGCTGCTCGCCGCGAAGATCGACTCAAGGAATTGGTGGGGGCGATCACTAAATCAGGCCAGATGGCAGACTATTTAGTAACCGATGTATCTGATCGCGCCCAGGTGGAAGCCTTGGCAGAAAAGACTTTGAGCACCTACGGTCGCATCGACGTACTAATCAATAATGCCGGATTGATGCCGCTCTCACCCCTGGATGAGCTAAAGGTAGACGAATGGGATCAGATGATTGATGTCAACATCAAGGGCGTTCTGTATGGGATTGCGGCGGTGCTACCGACAATGCGCCACCAAAAATCCGGTCACATTATTAATTTATCCTCTGTGGCTGGACATAATGTAGCTCCATCGGGAGCGGTTTACTCTGCTACTAAGTTTGCAGTTAAAGCGATTTCTGAGGGAATGCGGCAAGAGTCAAAGGGTGAGATTCGATCAACAAATATCTCACCAGG
>JBGSVR010000384.1:0-3715 GCA_041752855.1 Thermosynechococcaceae cyanobacterium | reverse complement strand
GTCCTTAATTTGGCTAGAAGTGCCCTGACAGCCCATCGACTGAATTTCCCAAGACAGCAGCTCATCTAAGGCTGGGTCTGCTAATACCCATAGCTCCCACCATTGACTGTTTGCCATTGACTTGACCTCAATAAAAACTGGTTTCATAAATATAGGGGTTTGGCTTATGCCAAACCCCTCAAAAAGCTACCGTATACCCAACACAAACCCAAGAAAATCCCCTCCTAGGAGGGGTGCCCGTAGGGCGGGGTGGGTTCGTCGTGGCGCTACTGACGAACCCACCCCTGTCCCTCCCCTTGGCGAAGCCTCTCCGATAGGAGATAGAGGGGATTGATGAACTGCCCATTGTTGGCAAGGTATGTGCGTCCCTACAGATTCACAATATAGGCATCGGTAATGCCGTTAACCTTCACAATTTCAGCCAATACACCTTCTGGCAGAGGATCATCCAGACTCAAAACCATCACTGCGTTGCCACGAACGAGCTTGCGACCCACCTGCATACTGGCAATATTGACGTTAAATTGCCCTAAAAGCGACCCAATTTGACCAATGATTCCAGGCATGTCTCTATGCTGCGTAATCAGCATGTGGCGCGTCGGCGGTACGTTAATGGGGAAATCATCAATGTTGGTAATGCGTAGCTCCTCATGGTTCAACAGTGCGCCTGTCACCGTTCGCGTTTCCCGTGGGCTTTTTGCCGTTAGGTGAATGGAGCCAGAATAGTCCCGAATCGAAGCATCTCGTGTTTCAATCACCCGAATCCCGCGATCTTTGGCTTCAATGGCGGCATTGACGTAGTTCACGCGCTCTTGCAGCGCAGGTGTCAGCAGACCCTTTAGCGCTGCAATCACGATGGGCTGGGCATCAAAGGAAGCTACTTCCCCCTGAAGCCGAATTTCTAAA
Source organism: Thermosynechococcaceae cyanobacterium (assembly GCA_041752855.1). GTDB lineage: Bacteria > Cyanobacteriota > Cyanobacteriia > Thermosynechococcales > Thermosynechococcaceae > JAAURS01. The sequence continues at coordinate 2,809 of JBGSVR010000384.1, read as the reverse complement.
GACTCAATCCGTCCACCCGCAAGTTGCCCCACGAGGTTCCCTAGGGTTTCAGCCAGCATAAGTGAGGGCTTAAGCTGCTCCATCACCTCAGGCCGCAACCCAGGGATATTGACCGCAGACCGAGCCGTTAGACCCAGCAGCACGTCTCGGATTTGCTCCGCCACGTCGATCGCCACGTTGGTTTGGGCTTCTTCCGTTGAAGCGCCTAGGTGAGGGGTCAGAATCAGATCCCCTTCGACGTGCAGTAAAGGCGATTCCCCCAAGGGTTCGTTTTCAAAGACGTCTAATGCCGCTCCCGCAATTACGCCATTCGTGATGGCTTCGGCGATCGCCACTTCGTCAATAATGCCGCCCCGCGCACAGTTCACAATGCGCGCCGTGGGCTTCATTTTAGCGAGGGTTGTGGCATTGATGAGATGCTGAGTTTCAGGCGTTTTAGGCAGGTGAAGGGTAATGTAGTCAGACTCTGTGAACAAAAAATCTAGCTCGACCAAACGGCAGCCAATTTGCTCCGCTCGTTCGTTAGAGAGGTAGGGATCGTAGGCCAAGAGCTTCATGCCCATCGCCCGTGCAACTGCGGCAACATGGGAGCCAATTTTGCCTAAGCCCACAATGCCAAGGGTTTTCTTGTATAGCTCAACCCCAGTAAACTTTTTGCGCTCCCACTTGCCTGCTTTAACAGAGTGATTGGCATCAGGAATATGGCGAGAAAGCGCCATCAATAGCGCTAGAGTATGCTCTGCGGCTGCAATGGTGTTGCCTTCAGGCGAATTGACCACCACAATGCCTTTACGGGTTGCGGCGGGTACATCTACATTGTCTACACCAACGCCAGCACGACCGATAATTTTGAGTTTAGACCCTGCCTCAATCACGTCTTTCGTGACGCGAGTACCGGAGCGAATCATGAGGGCATCGTAGTCTGGAATCACCTGAATCAATTCTTCGGGTGACAAATCGGTGCGCACATCCACTTGTGCGACCTGCTCTAGCAATAGAAGACCAGCTTGGTCAATGGGATCTGAGACAAGAACCTTAGGCATAGTTAGCAGATTGCAGCGACGGCATTTCTATATAGTGACAAGTCTAAAAACCTTTTAGCACAACCTCAACCTACGGTCGGTTAAGATCATCACGCTCAAGGCTCAGCCCAAGGCTGCAACAATGATTGGCAATTTGTGATTGTCAATTTGTAATGGTCAATTTAATGATCTAAATGCCACAACCAACAACATTATCATTAGATGCTTATGGTTTGGGGCGATCGCCACTTACAAATTTAGCGCTTCCCTCAAAACATCTCTTAGAATGTGCAAAATCACTCTTGAAGTAAATTCAAGAGTGATTTTGGTAAGACGAAAATTTAGACCAGCGAAGGCACAGGTGCATTTAAGTGTGGGTAAAGCGGAAAGCGCTCACACAAGGTCGCAACGCGCTGACGGCACTCACGCTTCACGGCCTCATCATCGGGATTCATTAAGCAGTCCGCAATAATGTTGGCAATTTCAGTGAACTCGGTGGTTCCCATGCCGCGTGTGGTCATCGCCGCCGAACCCAATCGCAGTCCGCTGGTGACAAAGGGCGATTCTGGGTCAAAGGGCACGGTATTTTTGTTGGCGGTAATATTGACCTGGCTGACAAGCTGGTCTGCAACTTTCCCCGTCATCCCAATCGAGCGAAGGTCTACCAGCAGCAGATGATTATCGGTGCCGTCAGAGACGATTTTTAACCCGCGCTGCTGAAGCTGTGCCGCTAAGGTTTGGGCATTTTTAATAACCTGAGCGCAATAGGTTTTGAACGCGGGCTGAAGGGCTTCGCCAAAGGCAACGGCTTTGCCTGCAATGACGTGTTCTAGAGGACCACCCTGCGTTCCTGGGAAGACGGCCTTGTCTAGCTTTTTGCCTAGCTCTGCATCGCGGGTCAAAATCAGTCCGCCCCGTGGTCCGCGTAGGGTTTTGTGGGTGGTTGTGGTGACGACATCACAAAAGGGGAGGGGGTTAGGGTGTAGACCTGTGGCAACCAGTCCAGCGATGTGGGCAATATCTGCCAGTAAGTATGCACCCACTTCATCGGCAATTTCGCGGAATTTATCAAAGTGGATGGTGCGGGGATAGGCCGAGTAGCCACAGATGATCAGCTTAGGACGATGCTCTAAAGCAATTTGACGGATGTTTTCGTAGTTTAGCTGCTCTGTTTCTGGGTCTACGCCATACTGAGCAACCTTGAACCATTTGCCTGAGACGTTAACTGGCGACCCGTGGGTAAGATGTCCGCCGTGAGATAAATCCATGCCCAGAATGGTGTCCCCGGGCTGAAGTAGCGCCAAAAAGACGGCAAAATTGGCCTGTGCGCCGGAGTGGGGCTGAACGTTGGCATGGGCGGCACCAAACAGCTCTTTGGCGCGGTCAATTGCGATTTGCTCGACTTTGTCTACAAATTCGCAGCCGCCGTAATAGCGTTTCCCTGGCAAACCTTCGGCATACTTGTTGGTAAGCGTTGAACCCTGCGCTGCCATCACTGCGGCTGATGTAAAGTTTTCGCTGGCAATTAGCTCAAGGTGATGGCGCTGGCGCTGAAGTTCTTGCTGTAAAATCTCTGCAACCTTCGGGTCTGCTTCAGCCAAAAAGTCAAGGTTTGTCTTCGTCACGGAAAAATCCTCTTTACTCAATCAATACGTCCGTAGCGTTGTGCAACCTTGGGGCTTAGGGTTGGTTCGCTGAAGGTGTGAATTTGGGTTGGTTTAGGCATCCAAAGTTCACGCTCAATTATCATAGCTTACTCCTTAGAGAAAGTCATGATGGTTTCCTGG
>JBGSVR010000383.1:0-7498 GCA_041752855.1 Thermosynechococcaceae cyanobacterium | reverse complement strand
TCAACGTTTTGGCAGACTGAATTAAATGGCGTCATGGGTGGCATTAACAAAGCGGAAAACGGTTAAATCTGAAAATTAAAGTGCGCTACTCCCGAAACGAGCTGTTAAATTCTGTAAAGAATAAAACAAATTTAAACTTTTATGTTAATTCCTCAATAGCTTGAGGAGTGGGAGTTTCAGATAGATGAGAACCGCCGTCGCTGCCCTTATGAATCACTTTATACAATTTTGTGGGGACTGAACTTGTTTAACGAGTCAGAAATTGTCATTTTTTAACAAAACGCAATAATCTTGTCATAAAACGAGAGAGTCTGTTTTGCCAAAATGCCGTGGATTGGGGCTTTTGCGGCAGAGAAGTGTCAAACTAAGGATTATGAGCGTAATGTCACAAACTGTTCGCAACGACATCATTGATGCCTTTCGCGATCGCATTCACCAGGGCAAGCGGTTACGTTTGTCCAAAGCAGAGCTTGAGAGCCTTATTGAGGGCTTTATTTTGCAACTGCACGAAGTTAATACAGAAATAGAGATTCAGTCTCTCTGTAACGCCGAGATTAAGCTGCTTGAGGAAGGATATCCTCAAGCATCCGTTGCTAAGTATTTGACGGTTTATAGAAAAGCGATCGCCACTGCCATAGAAGACGGCTCACTTGCGCTCACCAATACAAACAGCCATCGCTATCACTATCAGCAGCGCATCACAGGCATTCATGAAGAACGCTTCGAGCATTGGGCGCTGACCTATCTCAAGTATTCAGCGGAGGTGTATGAGTCTATTGATAAGCGATCGCAGCACACCAACCGAGACAAGCAGCTAAACCTGCGGCTGGTCCCCGTAGAGAGCTACTTAAGCCTACTGCGGGGCTTTTTGGGTAAAAAGGGGATGTACGAAGCGCGATGGCTCGCAACGGCGATCGCAGGATTAACGGGACGACGCTTTGCCGAAGTGATGGCAAAAGGCACATTTTCCCTGACCGAGCATCCCTATCTGCTGCGCTTTGAAGGGCAGCTTAAGACCAGAACCGCTCGGTCTGAAAGCTATGACATTGTGACGCTCTTTCCGGCAGACGAAGTTTTAGACGCCATCCATCGTCTGCGGCAGTTACCCGAAGTGAAGGAGATCGTTCGGCTTAAAGGCAATGCCCTGTTAGAAGAACTGAATCGATTCAACCAAAAGCTCAACAACACCTGCTCATCGGCTTTGATGGAGGTGGTGCCAACCATGGAAGGCAAGAAAACCGTCTCAGTTCATAATCTGCGGAGTTTGTATGGGGCGATCGCGGTTTACTTCTTTTGTCCTCCTCTTCAACATGAGTATGTGTTTGTGCAGCACTTTCTGGGGCACGTCATGGATTCTCCGGCAACGGGGCATTATTTCCGGTTCGCCCTTGGCGATGAGCAAGGGAATCTGATGCGGGATAAGGGCGTTTTATTGACCAAAGTAAAGCAATTGCCCCTCGGCAACCCGCTGGAATCACTGTTGATGAACGAGGACACCTTAGAGACTGAACCTGTGGCGATCGCCGCTGATCCCAATGTCGCAGAGAATAAGACACCCCAAATAGCCATAGAGAAAAGCCCCAATGACGTTCAATCTCTGCGAACTGAGTGGTTTTCTGCCTTAGAGCGATTAAGGGCAGAATTTGAGTCTCAGATCCAAGAGATCCGCAAAGAATCTGATGCAGGTTGGTTTATCCGTCGGGTGGAAGGACTAGAGCGAGAAAACCTAGCGCTAAGGCTAGAGCGAGATCAGGCGATTTCCCAATCGGATGGCAACCAAGGCAATACTGAGATACTAGAACAGCTCCAGACTGAGAACGCAGAACTCGCGCAAAAATTAAAGCTAGCGCAAGATAAGCTAGACCGCTTTCGGCTGCTGCTCAACAGCAGTGAACCAATCGATGATGCAGCAGACAACCCTGAATCCATCGCTGATCTAACCATTGCATCGGTTTCCTTAACACCCTTAACTAACGAAATTACTCCGTTTGCAGCAGCAGCTATAGAGAACCCTCGATCGTCATTATCTACTGTCCAACAGGCAAGCCAAGCCGAGGCAAAACCGATTCCTAAAACCCGTGGGCCTAAATCAGGCAAAGCATTTCAACGAGCCGAGGCAATCGTCCTCGGCATTAAAGACTGGAATCGCCTGTATCCGTCGGAGTCTTTTGCGATTAATGCAGGGGTGTTAGAGACGGTATTTAGAATTCATCGTCAGGCCGTTAAGGAATTTTTTGATGCCTATCAAAACGAGCTGTGGGACTACCATCAGGAGATCGGAGTAGAAAGCCCCCGCTGGCATAATCGCGGTAAAGATACGCAAAAACTGAAAGCGTTTGTCACCGAACGAATGCAGGGTTAAACATCGCGCTAAACTGACAAAAGTTAAGCTGAAATTTTAAGTTAAGGCGGTTTTAGCTCGGATGGATTTCAATTTGCTATCTAGCGAACTCTTGGTTCAGTGTTCACTGGGGTTAGGGTCTGTGATAGGTGCTGAGATAGTACGAGATGTCTATCATCTAGCAGGACACTACTGGCAGCCACTGCAAGCGTTTCATAATCTACATCACAAAGCCTATCGTCGCGACTTAACGATGACGAGCCGAGAAGCATATCAAAAGGCGCAGTGGTACAACGATGTGCCTGAGTCTTTGGCAATGGTCGCCATCATGGCAGTAGCGGCTGGGCTACTTCAGCCCTATGGATTATCAGTCTGGTTCGGCTGTCTTTACGCCGTGGCTTTTTTGATTCCGGCGATCGCCCGTTCTCAGGGACTCCTCCTGCAAACCGACCTCACCCATAAACCAGGCGACTTAGTTGAAATTCCCTCCGAGTGGAGCGTCAACCGGACCTATCATTGGCGGCATCATTTTGACCAGGGCAACGCCTACTTTTGCTCCACCATTCCCATCGTCGATAAGATATTGGGCACCAGCCTTTCGCTCAAAGGTAAAGTCGTCGGCGTAACGGGAGCCTCTGGCGCACTCGGGCAAGCACTCATCGAAGCGCTGTCTTTACAAGGTGCAAAAGTCGTTGCAATTAGTACAAATCAAAATATACAGATTGAACCTGGCGTTGAAGTTTTAGCTTGGCAGCTTGGCGCTGAAACAGACCTTAAAGCGCGACTTGCCAGCATAGATATTTTAATTTTGAATCATGGCGTGAACGTGTACGGTGATCGCACCCCCGCCGCCATACAAAAATCCTATGAAGTGAATACATTCTCGACGCTGAAGTTAGCCGAGCTATTTTTAGAAACCGTCACAAAATCTTCCCATAAAGCCATTAAAGAACTGTGGGTAAACACCTCAGAAGCAGAAGTTAACCCTGCCTTTAGTCCGCTGTATGAACTATCCAAGAGAACCTTGGGCGACCTCATGACCCTGCGGCGCTTGGATGCGCCCTGCATTATTCGCAAGCTGGTGTTGGGACCGTTTAAAAGCCAGCTCAATCCCTTTGGGGTCATGACAGCTCGATGGGTGGCTTGGGCAATCGTCGCGCTCGCCAAACGAGATTTTCGCGATGTTATTGTCACCATAAATCCATTGACCTACATTGCTTTTCCGCTCAAGGAATTCTCTCAATCTTTGTACTTTAGATTATGTACAAAAAAGACCTGAAATTTTATACAAATGAAAGAGAGAGCAGAAAATCCTTTGCCCCGTATGAATTTTTTGGCTCAACAACGCAGCTCATGAACGGCGATCGCCTCACCCACTACAACCTCAATTTTGAGTCGTATTAATGTTTAATCCGTCTCGTCATAACCGGATCGCGCTCCTATCGCTGCTGGGGATTGTTATCGGATTCGCTATAGCGGTATGCACTCAGAATTTATCAAACGCGCTACCGTTGACCGCCTCAATTCCGCTGACGAGAACCCAAGAGAATCTTTCTCAAACCATTCCGCTTACGGGGACGTGGCAGTTTGTTGCCGATCCTTTTGCTAAGTCGATGCCCTTAGTGCCTTCCCCGACTCAAACACCGCCGCCGGATGCGTCGCAATGGCAGGCTATCACCGTGCCCTCTAACTGGTATACCGCAGGCCATGACCTATCGGGGGTGGTTTGGTATCGCCGTCAAATTCCAGGCAATCCGCACCTGCAAAACAAGACGCTTCAGCTCGTGTTTGAAGGGGTAGACTATGCCGCAGATGTATGGCTTAACGGGCGCTACTTGGGGTTCCATGAAGGTTATTTTCAGACCTTTCGGTTTGATGTTTCAAAGTCTTTTTACCCTGATCGTCCCAATGAGCTTCTGGTGCGCGTCAATAGCCCCAAAGAAACAGAGACAGCAGACTGGTCACTTCATAAGCGCCTCATTAAAGGCGTTTTAGGGCATCATGATGCCCGCCCAGGCGGGGCGTGGACTGCCGCCGCCCAGGAATACAACACAGGGGGCATTTGGGCACCTGTGTCCCTAAAAGTGTCGGAGACTGCCGCGATTGAGCAGGTCAAGGTAACGCCCCAGTTAGAAGTAGAAAATGCCCCCGCTAAAGCAGAAGTTGCCTTAACGATTAACGTGACGGGTTCAACAGCAGCTCCCGTTGAGCTAGAAATGCAGCTCAGCCCTGAGAATTTTGCAGGCGTACCGGATGCCCCTCAGCATCACACCGTCCAGCTCCGGCCTGGACTCAATCGCTTAACCCTTCCTGTGGTTGCCGATCGCCCCAAACGATGGGAAACCTGGGATCGCGGTTTGCCTAACCTGTATGGGCTGACTGTAAAAGTGAGACAAGGCGATCGCCTCCTAGACCAAACCAAAACCACCTTTGGTTTTCGCACCATTGCCTTTGACCCGAAAGAAAAAGTCTGGAAACTCAACGGCAGACGGTTATTTATTCGAGGCACCAACTACATTGCTTCCCAGTGGCTGGGCGAAATGACGCCAGATAAGTATCAGGCTGATATTGACCTCATGAAAAAGGCCAATATCAACGCCGTGCGGGTTCATGCCCACGTTACAGGGCAGGCTTTTTATGATTTGTGCGATCGCGCGGGTTTATTTGTGTGGCAAGACTTTCCGTTGCAGTGGGGCTATACCGAAGACCCGAAGTTTGCGCGCGAAGCCATCCAGCAGGCGAAAGATATGGTGAACCTGCTGTACAACCATCCTTCCATCATGGCCTGGAGCCTCCACAACGAGCCGCCCTGGAACGCCACCTGGATGAAGTACAAGTACAAAAGCTACAGTCCGCAGCAAAATCGCTTACTAGATCGGCAGCTTTACAGCAGCTTGGGCACCTATGACCCTACCCGCTACATGCATCCCTACTCTGGCGTTGAAGAACATCCGTGGTGGGGCTGGTACTCGTTTACCTATCAAAAATATGCAGAGCCAACCAAAGAACCCATCATTAGCGAATTTGGGGCGCAGGCGCTGCCAGAGTTGCGATCGCTGAGGCGTTTCTTCTCAGAGGCTGAACTCTGGCCTGATACAGAAGCAAAGTGGAAAAAATGGGAGTTTCATAACTTTCAGCAGCACGAAACCTTTGACCTTGCCAAAGTGCCGATGGGCAATAACCCAGCAGAATTTGTCAATAATACCCAGCAGTATCAAGCAGACGTAAACCAATTTGCCGCAGAAGCCTATCGTAAACAGCGCTATCAGCCCGTTTCAGCAATCTTTCAGTTCATGTTTTCAGAGTGCTGGCCTTCGATTAACTGGGGCATGGTTGATTACTGGCGTAACCCAAAACTAGGCTATACGGCGTTAAAACAGGCGTTCCAGCCAATCTTACCCATGGTGGGCAACCTCCAGAAGACTGTAGTGCTGGGCAAACCAATCACCTTTGACCTATCGGTCGTGAACGATTTTTGGCAGGTTTTCCCAAACTCGACGTTGACCTACACCTTCCTCAAAGACTATCGCGTGGTTAAAGGTGGAGAAATTGCAGTCGCGTTAAATCCAGATTCTGTCACGCCGGCTCGATCCATCACGCTGCTGCCTGTCCCAGCAGGGCGCTATGAGCTTCAGCTTAAAGTTACAGATGCTCAAGGCACATTCTTAAGCCAGAATGCATACAGCTTTGAAGTTGTAGCGCCTGGACGTTGAGTAAGATGGTGGCTATTGGAATATTATTGGGCACCCTAAAGCTATAAATGATGAGCCGCAGTATTTGAAGGCGATCGCCGCCACCAAAGGCTAAATCGGTTCAGTGATGTAGGGGGGCTTATGATACTATCCAATCCGGTCTTAGGGTTACGGAGCCTGATGTCTAGTGTTCGTACAGGCAATGCCTCTAGTCTTCAATCTCAGAGAAGAGTGAGTGTTGTTCAAAATATCCAAACGGCTCACGCTAAACCGACGCTCGACCTCAGCCTCAATGCGCTCAATCCTGACCCGCTGCTTGAATGTATGGGGTGCCCTGGCGAAGTCTCTACATGGGTTAACGCAGTCGCTATTAGCCCCGATGGACTGACCTTTGCGTGCGATCGCAACGACACGGATCTTCAACTCTGGGATCTTAAGAAAAGGCAGCCGTTTCTGACGCTAACAGGTCACTCAGCCATGATTAGCACGCTGGCCTTTAGTCCCAATGGTCGAACTATTGCAAGCGGCAGCTATGACAAAACCATTAAGATATGGGATCTCCTCAACGGGTCGCTATTATTCACACTAAAAGGTCATAGAGCTGGGGTTAATGCGGTGGCGATTAGCGCCAATGGTGAAACCCTTGTAAGCGGCAGCGATGACCGCACGATTAGAGTTTGGAACTTACCCCACAGAAAGCTATTGCATACCCTTAACGGGGGAGCTGCGGGGGTGCAGGCCGTTGCCATTAGCCCCGATGGACAGACCTGCTTTAGTGGAGGGGGCGATCGCCGCATTCGAGTCTGGAACTTAGCCCGAGGAAAACATCTATACACCCTAAAAGGGCATCAGTCTGGGGTGAATGCCCTTGCGTTAAGTCAAGACGGTTATACCCTAGTGAGCGGCGGCAATGACAGGGTGATTCAAGTGTGGAATCTCAACAACGGTCAAATTCTGCATACCTTAGAAGGCCACGCCGCGCCCATCAGTGCCATTGCGATTCGCTCCGATGGACAGACCCTTTTTAGCAGCAGCAAAGACAATACGATTCGGATGTGGAACTTAGAGAATGGAACTCACTTACGGACTCTGAAAGGACACTTTAATTACGTCAGTTCTGCCCTAGCGCTAGACCGAGGAGGAAACACCTTGATCAGCGGTGGTACAGGAATCCCTCTAAAGCTATGGAGCATCACAAACGCTTCAACAAAAGAACTATCAACCTAAGAATTCATTTGAGCTGAGATTTACACCATTTCTGTATGAAGTATCGGATTAACAAAATCCAGCTCTTAAAAATTCTTGTCCAGAATGTTGGTATGTTGGCAATCTGGAGCTTGATGGGAATAGATGTATTTGCTGCTCAGAATTTTTCACCCATTCCAGAAAAGATTAAACCTATATCGCCCTCCACTCCTTCAATTGATTTGAGTTTGCCACCGTCATCTTTTACTCCAATCTTAAT
>JBGSVR010000382.1:0-8797 GCA_041752855.1 Thermosynechococcaceae cyanobacterium | reverse complement strand
ACCTGCTCCACGACGAATGTCAGGTAAGTCTCTAAATGCTTCTACGATGGCGATAGTACTAATGGTGAGCGATGCCTAAATGGGACTGCTCAAACACTTTAGAGGTTTTTGGCCTCTACTGATTAGAATGAAATAACCCTGAGCCAAAGACTTTTTTAGATGCGAGTATTGAAAATAACATGCTCATCACTGAGTGACAAATTAAAACTGCAACAGCAACCCAGTAAACGCCGTACTGAACCACTGAGAGAATAGAGAGTGTAAATACGGCTGTATAAATAATATCAAAGTATAAAGAAACTTCAGGCTTATCGTCTGCATTTAGCAGAATTGAGCTAACCAACTTGAGCGAAACAGGAACAACAGAGATACAGATCAAAATCAAAACGGGAATCGCAGGAATCCACTTAATGCCAAAAACAATAGGCACATAGAAATGTGATAGAGAAGACTGGAGCATAACGACCAAAGAAATGGAGAGCATAATCACCTTGAGATTCTTAAAATACTCAAGCTTAAACTTATGTGGTTCAGCTCTAATGCTACAGAGATGAGGATATAAAGCCCAAACAAACGTATTAACGATGTTCATCGTAATACCAGAACCAGCGTTAAATGCAAAATAATAAAATCCTAAATCAGCAACGCTAAGAAATTTGCCAACAATCAAGTAGTCAAGATTACTTCTGAGCCTATTAAGAAGCTCTACTCCTAAAACATTTTTGCTAAAGTTTGCAATCTTTTTCCAGTTTTGGAACGTAACTTTTTTTGGTGTTTCCCATGATGTATCTAATATATTAACGATTGTCCATAGAAGTGTTGAAAAGAACATCGCAAGCGCAATAGACCATATCCCCAATCCTAAAAAGACAAGGCCAACAATCATTAAGCTTGCTGTAATAGACTGAGCAGCATGAATGAAAGCAATGGCCTTCATTTTATTGCCTCGCTCAATTAGTGCAGTTTTTACTAAACATAGTGGAAATATTAAATAAGTTAATGAACAAAAGCACAAGGGAAGAAACAGGTCAATGCTTCCATAAAACTGAGAAATTGGATATGCAGCTAAGCACTGAATGCAGAAAGCTATGGTACAGGCAATCCAATTAATCCAGTAGGAAGTATCGCAGACCGACTGAAGAGATTCATCATCTGTCTGCACAATTTTTGCGGTGATTCCACCTTTGATGAATACAAATGCAAATTCAAAAGATATATATAAAATTGCCATTAAGCCATATTCTTTCTGGCTAAAATATCTGGCTAAGGTTACGGTTGTTGCAAGACGAAAAACTCGGTTTACTAATTCAGCACTGCCAAGCCAGCTCATATTGCGGAAGACTCTTCCGTTAACGATTTCTTTGATTTTCTTGTTTACCATAAAGTGTTAGAAAATCCTTTGCATTATCCCAGGTTAATTGCTAAAAAGTGTTTCTTAATTGGCTTGAGAACTTTGGTTAAATCGTCGGCGCAGTGAATATAGAAATGCTAAAAAGTGTTTGTAAGAATTAGCCCCCAGCCATTGATTGAGAGCAATGAGCATCGTGAGCTTCCAGAACTCCTTTGACAGCATAATCTGAGGATATTGGGCGATCGCCTTTCGTCGCAGATTTGCTGCAATCTTCGGTTGGGGCATGTGCCCCTGTAATGGCTTCCAGGCTAAATTAAGTGTCATAAATCCGCTGCTTCTGGCCTTCAGATATTTCATTTCTTCTGGAGCAGTATTAAAATTTTTCTCAATCACAATCTGGTAGCTAGTCGCCATCGCCTCCCAGTTCCTAGATGCACTAGAAGGCAGTTGGCGGTAATAAACCAACGGTTCGTTTACGACCTTGAAGTCAAAGTAGGGAGCGATTCGTAGCCAAAGATCCCAATCTTCTACAAAAGATCGTAGGTTTCGATCAAATAAACCCACTTTTTCAAAACAGGTGCGACGAATGAGTGGCACACTGCCGCATCCCACCACATTAAACTCAATCAGCTTTTTCCAGACTTTGCCCTCATCCTTTGCCCCAAAAAAACGTCCCGTAAGCTGACCGTTTTCGTCCATCAGTGCCGTCCAGGTATAGATCAAGCCTGCTTCAGGAAACTGATCTAAGAGCTTTACCTGTTTCTCTAACTTCGTAGGGTGCCACAAATCATCAGCATCTAAGAGTGCTATGTAGTCTCCTTGAGCATGATTGATTCCAGTATTTCTAGCACCTGACAGCCCCTGATTTTCTTGAGAGATGAGCCTAACCTTGGGGTGGTTAAATTCTGTAACCCATTGCGCTACGTCATCCGTGCTGCCGTCGTTTACAACAATGACTTCGTAATCTTCATAGGTTTGCTGAAAAACAGTTTCTACTGTTTCGGGCAAGTATTTCATTGCATTATAGGCGGGGATAATAATTGAGACTTTAGGCATTTGCTGTTAGATTTTAATTACAAAAATTCCAGAAGAAGTAATCATGAATTTACTTCTGAGCAACCAAAATAACGCCTAAAATTGCCCTGATGGGTAGCCAGTTACTAATAGGATGCCGAAGTAAGAAAGGTAGACGACCAAGAATAAATTCACAAAGCAAGGCCAAAATTCGAGGACACTTGATGTAAACCCCTTTTCCACCAGCATAGGTTGTGATTTTTGAAAAACCAATGGTTGAAAATAGGCTGTATAGCTCTTGATTCGTATATTCTTTTAGGTGAAATCCTGTTGCAACGGGGTCAAAATATTTAGAGACATCGTGAGGGCCTGAGAGACGATTGGGCGTAATGCAAATATAAACCCCACCTGGCTTGAGGCAATTATATAGCCCCTTAAGCTGCTCATAGGCATCTTCAGGATGCAGATGTTCCATGAGCTGATTACTGTAGGCAACTGAGATAGAGTCATCCGGAGCTGGCACATCACAGCCATTTGAAATAATAAGCTCAAAATTTGAAGGGACATCTACATTTTTTGTGATTTCCTGTGATACATCGACGGCATAAACTTTTTTGACCTGCTGCGCCACGCTAAAGGAAAACTGACAGTCACCAGGCCCTACTTCAAGAAAGACGGTATCGGGCTGTAGATAGCGCTTCACTAAGTTCATCTTGCGCTGAACTTCGACTTGTGAAGCCTCTGCATCCATTTTTCGGCTAATTTGAGGATGATCGGTAATTTCTTGAAAAAGCCTGTTATATAGAGAGGTATAAAGGCTCTGACGCTCTTCTTTTTGCGAATGACGAAGCTGTGCGGCTAAGTCTTTTTCTAAAGCGTAGTGTTTGGTAATCTGCTCGGTCGTTCTGTTGTCATCCTTTGGGACTTTAATCTGTAGCATTATTTCGATAGTTTCCTGAATTAAAATATTGGTGAGACTATTAAATTGATTAAGCTCTTATTCCATTAGAAAAATTAGGCTTCTTTATGGTATAGAAATCGGGATGTTCTTCATTAAATGCAATGCCTAAAACGACAAGTCCAGGCCAATATAAATAGGTCAAAGTATCTATGTTATCGACCGTAGAAAAGATTAGCAGTACGAATAGGATGCAGATGCCTGCATTGGCATGTTTGTGGGTTCCCACCTTTGTGATGAGATCAAAAAGGCTCCACAAAAGCGCAATGGCGAAAGGAATTGCCGCAACAATCCCGTAGGCATACAAAATTCCATACCAAGTATGGTGAGAGCCAATGCCCCGGAAGCCGACTGAAGCGGGGCCATTTTCTGTCATTGTTCCGTGTCCCCAAATTGGAGATTCTCTCCATCCATCTAATGCCAATTGCTTGAGTAAATCTCTTGCTTTGCTCGATCCCCCTCGATATTCATTGACGGCTGTTGCAAATTCATCTACTTTGTCTTTGATCTCAGACAAAAAGATAGTTCCACTTAGAATTATTCCTGAAATAAAGAACATGATCCAGGAACTCGCAAAGCTAGCCAGAAGCCAGCTTATGATAGGAATGAGTGGTAGGCAAACAATAGCAGCACGAGAAACTGAACTAATGACTAACGCTGCGGCACCCATCATGCCTAAAATCTTGAGTTTCTTTTCCTTTTCTTGCATACATAAACAGAAGAAAATATCTCCTACTAGCCCTAGAGCCGGAGGCCAAGGCGCGATCATCTGAAGCCGTTTTTCGCTGACATCAATAACTGCACCAAATAGTCTGACATCATAGTAAAGTTCACCGCCCCCAAATTTTGAGAGTGGCGAAACAAAGGAGTAAATAGAGCTATTAAATAGGTTAGAAAGTAGCGTGAAGAGTAAAACAAGAACAAGGCTCTGAATACAGAATATGCACGCTGCTCGATAGATGAGCTGTGGACGAATTTGTAAATGACCAATTAAAGGAAATAGCGCCATTAAAGCAAAGGTTCTAAACCAGCGGTTGACGAGGGTAAAAATAATTTTGGAAGTGGGAAGGTCGGCACTGATGCCGCCGACCAGTGCGGCGATCGCAATCACCCCCACGCAGATCAACCAAACCCATGCAGGAATAGAAACGCGAACTCTTTCCTGCTCAGGGGTATCAGGGGTCTGAAGCCACCATTTTTTTAAGAGATAACCCGTCAAAAATATCGCTAACAGCGGCGCAAAAAGATACAGTCCGCCGATGTAGTAAATGGCATAGGTGCCAATGATGTAGTACCAAATCAGCGTTTCGGGCAGGTTACAGGGCTTCATAGACGAGCTGCACTATTCCTGCGCGGGCAGAGAAGGATAAATGGTATTGCCTCGAAGCTGAGGATTGCTGGGCAATAGGTCGGCAGACATTTCTGTACGCTCTTTTTGGAGGCGTAGACGGAACCAACGGCGATCGCGCAGCCAAAGCGCAGCTAAACCTAAAGACAGCAGCACAGAAGCCAAAAAAGTGCCCATTAAGACAGGCACAACCTTTGGAGAACTCGGCGACTTCGGTAAATTGGGGCGACTGCGCATCGTTACCGGAGGATAAGCATTAGAAATATTGGAGTTAGCCAGATCCAGCTTGCCTAGGGTTGACGTAAAAATCGCCTCAGCAATCTGTACGTCGCGCTCTAGATTCACCAACACTGATTTTTTGTTAGAAAGTGAGGTCATCAAACCTTCAAGCTGCTGAATCTCCTGATCTAGCGCTCCGGCCTGTCCCTTTAGCCCTTCTGCCCTTCCCTTTGTGGTGATCATCGTTTGAAACAGACCACTGCGCTGGGTTTCAGAGCTAATGCCATTGCTGACGTTGATTTGCTTTAGCGTGGCGTCATTGACCTCACGCCCCAAGAGCTTTTTGCCTCTGTCCAAAAGCCGCACTCGGGCAGACTGGTTTTCCTCAAGGGTTTCAATTACTTTCGGGTGAGTAGACGAAAGGGAAGATTCCAAAGTACCTAGCTCAGCACTGGTTTTGCTATAGCCCAGCAAATACTGTTGAAAAATTGCGTCAGACTGAAGCACAAATGCATCCGCTGCCTGCTGTGGCGAAAGTCCTAGGCTGCCTGAAAGCTGCTGAAGCTGGTTTGCAGAATCTTGAGCCTGACCCAAGACTTCAGATTTTTGGCGACGCAGAGATTCGATATTGACCGATAAATCTCGCAACTGTTCGCCCGAGTCTAGCCCTGACTGAACTTTATAATTAGATAGACGCTGCTGCGCTATTTTTAGGCGTTCTGCCGCTGAATCTAAAGACCCTTTGAGATTTTGACTTTTTTGCGAAACTTCCTGCTTGCGCAGCAGCCCGAGCTTACTGTCAAACGCATTTTGAAAGGCGATCGCCTTTTGACGTGCTTCGGTAGGGCTAGAGCCAGTGACAGCAATCTTAATCAGCGTTGTGTTAGGCACCACATCAACACGGGGCTTGCCAAAATCTTCGGGTGACTCTTTGGTGATGTTGGCAGCAGAGGTCATCACTTCTTGCCCCTCTAATAAGTCCTTATAGTTGGTGCGAGGGTCTGCCACCATAAAATTACTGTAGGGGGAATCATTACTTTGAGCAGCACGACCCACCCCTGGAACTTCCAGAATGGTGTCAGAACGAGCCGCTGGCAAATCTAAAGTCCAAGCGCTGGTGTAAACCGGACGCTTGAGCTTTAATGCCGTAATCGAAAAAGCCCAGAGCAGGGTGTTTAAGACAATCCCCAAAATGACATAGCGCTTCCATCGTCCTGCTGAAGCGCCTTGTTCTTCACCCCTAAACGACTCAGATTCATAAGTTGTCAGCGATCGCTCTGTCTCAGCAGGGGTGTGATTCCCGTTTAAGGCTACGTCTTGCTTCAAAAGTGAAGGTAGTTTGACGGTGTCCGCCTCTGCCTTTTCCCTTGCGTGGGCAGCAGCAGGAACAAGGGAAGCCTCATTCGGCTGAAAGTCATGGATTTCATGGGCGGCATAGCCATTTTTTCCATTAGGTAAAGGTTCGTCCTTCGCAGAAATAACCTTGTCTAGCAGTCCTGGCCCATACTGCGGGTACCCAAGCTGCACAAACCGAACCGCTGCACGCAGCTCTTGAGGCGGCGTATTTTTGAGCAAATAGCCTAGCGCCCCAGCCCGCGTTGACTTTGCAATGAGCGCTTCGTCATCGTGCATACTCAGCACCAGCACTTTTACATCTGCAAACTGCTGGCTAATCACTTGTGTCGCGCTAACGCCATCTAGCCCTGGCATCTCCATATCAATGAGTACAACATCTGGCTTCAGGTAGCTCACCTGCTCAATGGCGGTATGCCCGTCACTCGCCGTTCCCACAACCTGAAGGTCCGGGGCTGACTCCAGAATCATCTTTAGGCTTTCGCGAATGGATTTTTGGTCATCGACCAGCAAAATACGAATCATAGGTTCATCCTTCTATGGGTGCTGAGAACTGCCGTAAGATTCGTGCTGTGCGGCACTCTCAAATCTCACCGCCAAGGTATTTTTCATCAGCACCATTGTAAAAGTTAGGGGTTTAGGGAAATTCAAAATCGGAGCCATTTTTCTGTAATATCGACAAGCTTTTAAGTGACTTGATGCTGGCAGAAAAAGTGCCGCTGGCAATGTCTCATCCACTATATCCTCTAATATCTCAACGGCAAGTTGTACTGTTAACGAAACCGAGTGGGCTGTTGATACTCAACGGGACTAGATTCAACGACACTTGGTCGAAAGGTGGGTGCGGCTGCGGTCCAGCCACATAAAGACTCATAAATTTGAGTCACTTCAGTTGCAACGCGATGCCAGCTATGGTGCAGCAGTATGTCTTTGTGCGCCCTTTGAGCCATCAACGTCATTTCATCGGGATGAGACAATGCCCAATTCAATGCGTCTTTGAGTGAAAACAGGTCTCCTTTCTTAAACAGCAGACCCCGATCAGCGTGGATCAGCTCTCGATGGGCTGCGATGTCACTGGCGATAATGGGAACATTTTCGCGCATGGCCTCCAGCAGGGCAAGTGGAGAACCCTCTAGGTTTGAGGGCAAAATAAACAGCTTTGCACCTCGAATAATTTCGGCAAGGCGAGTTCCTCTTAACTCTCCTGTAAAAATAATGTTGGGGTTAGCGGAGGCGAGCTGATAGAGCTTTGACGGAAAAGCTCCGGTTCCGCCCGTGCCACCCACTAAAACCAGTTTCCAATTTTTGGCCTGAAGCGCCTGAAATGCTTGAATCAAAAGATCTGGACATTTTTCGGGCACCAGACGGCCTAAAAAGACCATATATTTCTCTGGCTCAATGCCCAGCGATCGCACAAAGGGAAACGCTGCGTCAGAGTCTAAATAATTAGCGGGAGCATTGGGAATGAAAACGGTGCGTCGGTCGTAGGTTTGACTAAAATACTTTTGTAAATCTGATGAAACCACCGTGATCTCATGGGCAAACCGCACCGCAGTCTTTTCGCCTAAGCGAATGAGTTGACTCGAAAACTGCCCCCATTTTGCGCGCTGCCAGTCTAGCCCGTGACAGGTCACAACAACCTTGGATGTGGTGGCTAAACGTGGGAGAACACTAAATAGGCTAGGCCCGAGCGCATGAAAATGAATGACGTCATAGCGCGGCTTAACCGCCAAAACAGAGGCTAATGCCGATGTAAATAAAGTATCAAATCCGTTGATGCCTAAACTTGGCAGCGTTACGACATTAACGCCCTGAAAGCTGTAGCGGCTGTGCCAAGGAAAGCCTGTGTAGGCAGACTGTGCAAAGAGGTCTACAGAATGACCTTTTTGCACAACTTTGGGAAATACTTCCGCACAATAGTGCTCGATTCCTCCTTGTCTTGGAGGTAGCCCCTTCGCACCAATTACTGCAATTCTCATCAAATTTTGCACTCAAAGTGACTAGATCTATAATGTTCCCCCTGCCGTCAACACAAAGCGCAAGAAAGCTCTATTGAAATCGGGATTCAATATATCTGTTTAGTGTCAAAGTTCTGAGTCGCTTCATATAGCATTAATGATATACACATACATATCTTCTTGTGTTTGTTAGTCGTCATCAACTCTGGTTGACAAATCTGAATTTTGAACTATTTTACGCTGTTCTAAACTTTATTCGTGATTAAAGAAGCCTACAAAAACGCCTACAGAGGCATAGATTCTTGAAAAATGGGTATATCACAGTGTGTATTTTATACTCTCAGTATGCCCATTTGTAACGTGTTTATTTCAAATTTTGTCCCCTTTGATGCCCTAGTTTATGAGTGTTTTAGAATACATAGATTTTTTAACCTTTTAATATATTTTTTTGGACTGCTCCCAATGTTGATACATACTCTCATAGATTTGGCCTACAACTTCGCAAACTGCAAAAGGTTGTGCAGTTTCTAGGCAGGCTTGAACAGGAAACTGCTTAGGCGTCATTAGTACCTGAAGCAGTGCCTCTGCAATTGACT
>JBGSVR010000381.1:0-16194 GCA_041752855.1 Thermosynechococcaceae cyanobacterium | reverse complement strand
TCAACTTTTTGCCTTAAAATTCGCACATCATTTTCGGTATAAGACGATACATATTTTGCTTTGGTGTTCTCTCTAAAAAACGCTGAAGCCCATATACATCAATGCTTTCGGCGTTTCACGCCTTAGCGATCGCCCTCCATTCTGCACCCTTTTGACCCCAAAAAACACACTTATCGTTTTGTATGTATTTCTTCAGACTTGCTCCAAACGATGCAAACCTTCAACTTTTTGTAAAAACCTTCTATGTCAGCACTTTTAGGCTATCGTTCACCATCCAAAACACCACAATGTATAAGATATTCTCACAAAATCGCTTCTTTGTATTTAATATCCGTATATAAAAATCTCGCGGTCTTGCCTGTATAATATTTTCTTATCATTCGCCTTAAAACCCTTAAAGCTTTGCTCTTACTCGCTTCTAGAGCTTTAGAAATTTCGCCATTCATGCCTAAAGCTTCAATTTTGCACTTGACTTGTATAAAATTATCGGTTATTATGTATGCATAGCAATCAAGCCGCTACAAATTTGGTTGCCTACTCCCTCTCTACATTAGGAGTCCACTATGTCTCATCACATTGCTACGCTTCAATCCGCTTTTGACAAGACCGCTTCAGTTCTCGACTTCGCCTACACCGTAGCGGATCGCCTCTACTGGCTAGACGACAACTATGTTCAACCCTTTTACTCATGGGCTGCTCCTCAGCTCCGTGACGTGGCTATCCGTGGCCTTTACTGGGCGCTCGTCACCCTCATTGATGTCACCCTTTGGCTGATAGACACAAACCGTCAATTCATGGCTAGGGATGCTCAGGCGATCGCCCTCGATGCTTTCGCCAAAGCCCATGAACCGCTGCCCGAATTTCCGGCGCTCTGCCCCGCTCCCGTAGCGCTGGCGCTGCCCTCGACTGCACCCGCTCCGGTCTTTCCTTCTCCGGTGGTGCAGTGGGTTTCTGTTCCTGAAGCTCTCAACGATACGGCTCCGATGCTGGCGCTCTGTCCTACTGTGGTGCCGATGGTCTTCAGTTCATTTGTCTCCGATCATTCTGTTCAGCGCTGGCTGACCTCTGCGCTGCCCCTGGTGCTGGCTTCTTGGGTCACTGAGTCTCTGGCTATTCCGGTAAGTCCGGCAGTCGCTCCGGTGGTGAAGAAGGCTCGTAAGTCTAAGGCCACAGATACCAAGACGGAAAAGCCGCTGACTGACAAGACCCCTCGTAAGCGATCGCCAAAGACAACGACGGCGGCGGCTCAATAGCGCCTCGGCGGGTGCCCTCGTCATGGTGGCGGGGGCACTGCCACTTTTATGAGATTTATCGGGGTACTGGGCTAAGCTCTCGTATAACAAACATTAAACATTTATCAAATAAGCTTTTTACTCTTACTTAAAGAAAGCGACATTTATCGAGTTACACAACACGATGGTATGCGCCAATATCATCCAAATTCATACACCATATTAAACGATGCGTCACCTGCTCGATTCACAACCTCGGTACCTGGAATCTTAATAAATCCCTGGCGTTCATACAGCCGCAAAACTGGATTATTCGCCCTAACACTCAGACTTACTGCTGGATAACTTATCTGAGCTGCATCTAAAATCTGCCTCAATAACTTTGTGCCAGTACCTTGACCGCGATAATTTGGCAAAACAGCAATCGCTAACTCTGGAATCCCATCATCTACATAACCAAACCCTTTATCTTCCCCCAACCACAAACGCACCCAAGCCGCACCTATGGGACTCGTATCGCTTGTGGCGACATAACCAATATCCCCAATTCTGCCCCAATTTAAGGCATATCGAGCTAAATAAGGCTGATGACGAACTGATTCGATTGAAGACTCATGAGATGCATATCGCAACATCTCCCAGACAATCAATTCATCCTCATTCATTAAAGGACGAATAACAAATTCCATAGACAAACACCAAATCAAAGATCGCTTACTACTGCCCTATATTAAATGGACTTACCTCCCACTACGGTCTTAGCCTTGCTACTGCCCTCGGTGTCTAGCTGGTGCTACCGATGGCTCCCGCTGCCGATGGCCTCGACGACACCGCTCCGGTGCTGGCGCTCTACCCTGCGGGGGTGCCCCTAGCCTTATCCCACTTTATCAACCCCAATGACTCGACCCTAGCTGGGGCCAACTGCTGCCCTTCCCCTGGTGGTGGCTCCTGACGAGACTCCAGTGGTGCAACCCGCTCCTTCTCTACGCCCGAAAACTTGACCCACTTGCGGCAAGACGTTCAGGCTTAAAACGGGTGGCGACGGGGCGCTAATTTATGCTTTCGATATTAACGACACTCTTATTATCGAATTAGGCACTGAAGCGTTAATAAAAGGCGATCGCCTTATCCTCAGCTCAACGGCGGCAGCTCTCGCTCTTGTGGCTACTGGCGATCGCAACAACCTCGGCCTAATTGACGCAAGGGCGATCAGCGATCACTCTGGCGGCGGCTCCATAACTGCTAGGGGCGGCTCTCGTTTATGCACTAATAGGATGACGCGACCAAAACCCCTGCTCGGCACAGGCATTCGCGGGGGCATTCGCAAGAGCGGGGCGATCGCCTTGCACAAGAAAACCCCGCACTGCGGCGACTCTAAAGCGGCAATGTGGGGTTGCATTGTTCAATGAGCAATTCGATCCTATCCCTTTCCATAACCGTGCGATCGCTCTCTACCCATTCCCAACGGCAGCGCGACGGCGGCGCAACGGCAGCAGAACTAACCGGAATGATGGCGCTTGGTGCAGGGTGAGGGTTCGATTCATGGGGGTTAGCTATCTGAAGTGTGACAGCTCTTCCCTTTGGTGGGTGCTATCTCAACAAAGCTAGACCTAAGCTTGTTCAGACTGTTTTAATAAAAGGATAATTCATGGCGTTAAATCTAAAAGTTTCCAAGATTATTGATTCTAGTTCTGTAGAAGTTATTACGGATGCCGTCACCACCGTTGACCCCACCCTTAATGTTGACGTTGACTTGGCATCTCAGACCGTCAGCATTCAACCGAAAGATCCTACCGTGCCTGTGGCTTCTGAAGAATCGATTCGACAGGCAGTTACTGCTGCTGGTTATCCCGTTCAAAAATAACGAAAACGAAGTTCGGCTGCTGCATCACTGACCGCTTGCTTTCCTTTGTGACAAATACCGTGAGACGATGATCAGGCGCTCTAGTCCACGACCCGCTGGCGATGCGCTGGCTGTTGCTTCAGAATGGCGACGGAGAGGCGATCGCAAAGGCCGCAGCTCCACGGGAGCGGCGATCACTCATGGGGTGACTAGAGGAGATCGCAACTACCTCAACTTATTAGACATTTAGCAAAACAATAGGAAGATGCGGTTTAAAGTTCTCAAAATCCTGATCAGTGGTCAGGATGGCATAATTTCGTTGGGTTGCTGCTGCACATATCAAGTAATCAGTATTTGAACCCTGGATTCCTTGACTTCGACACGTATTGTAAAACTCAGCTGCTATCTCATAATCTGCAATGCTCAATTCTAAATTCGGAAACGCACGTAGATGCCCTTTGAGTCGATTAAATTGTTCTTGATGACGAATACCTGACAAGATTTCTTGACGAACGACACCCAGCATGACAACGCGACTATCAGTGATTAAATCTTGCAATAAAACCACTGCTCTATCCGGTTTGTTTTGTTTCCGCCTGAGTGCCAGTGACCAGACTGACGTATCCACGATGACTCTCATGGCTGCTGGCGCTGTTTTTTGTAGTCGTATGTGTCCTCGTATTCAATGCTCCCAAACAGTTCAATTATGTTGAGCTGTTTGCGATGCCGGACATATTCCTGAAGTGCTTCTTCGACAACGGCACGTTTTGTCCGGTGTTCACTCAGGTCTAAGGCTTCCTGAATTAAATGATCGTCAATTTGAAGGTTAGTTGCCATGTGTGAATTATTACACAGTAAGCTGCACAATATCCAAAAAAGGGGCTAACCCATGATCTACATGATTACTTTGACGCGAAGCAGGGATGACCGCCATTCGTGACATACTCCCTCTCCACTCCGGTACATCTAAAGATTCATAGCATTTACCAAAATTCCACACCAGGGGATACAACAGCAATGACTGGAACAACGGCTTTACCCTGGTGCATTCTCGCGCTCACTCGCAGGGGCGACAGCGGCGGCTTTGATAGGGCGATCGCGGCGGCGGGTGAGGTTTTCTATCTTATTGGAATGGTGGCGGCGGTTTGGAGCATGAGGGAGTATTTGCTGAAATGGGGTTGAAGTTTTAATGTTCTATTTGTTTACATACTTATTTATGCTATTAAATAAGCTAGTACATAGATTTTTGGTTAGTTGTGGCTGTAATATCCTTTCTCAATCAGAAGGGTGGTTCAAGCAAAAGCACTTCCTGCGTCCATTTTGCCGTTTGGCTCAAACTTCAGGGTAAATCTGTTCGAGTTATTGATACCGATGCTCAGCGTTCTGCTACCCTTTGGCTTGACTCACTCGAAGACAAAATCGCTTGCCTTCAGCTTGACTCCCCTGACGATTTACTAGAACAAATCTCAGACCTAGATCAAGAGCAAGATTTTTTGCTCATTGATGGCCCTGCAAAAATTAGCGAAGTGACTAGGGCTGCTCTACTCGGCACTGACCTGGCTGTTTTACCGCTACAGCCAACTGGCTTAGATATAGCTGCGACCTTGGACACGGTGCGCTTAATCCGTCAGGCTCGAAAAGTCAGACCTGGCAAACCCAAAGCTGCTTTATTCGTTAGTCGCGCAATCAAAGGTACAAAACTCAAAGATGAAGCACTTGCCACTATCAGCTCCCTTGATGATATGGACGTTCTAAAGTCCGTCATTCATCAACGTCAAGTTATTGCCGATGCCTTTGGGCAGAGTGGCACCGTCTTTTCCATAAAAGGTCGTGCGGCTACCGATGCCGCTCGTGAGTATCAAAAGCTTTTTGTAGAAATTCTAGAGGCACAGCCATGACCAGAAAAACCTTAGATGACAAATTCTCTGCTTTCGTTAAAGGGGATGACGCACAATCTCCCTCTAGCGAAGACACCGGAACACAAACCAATCTACAGGACAAATCTACTCCCCAATCCAAAACTAAGCTTTTGGAAAAGCTCACGCTACCGCCTAAAGACCCCCGCGAAACTAAAACCATCACTATCCTCGCCTCACGTCGCAAACGCCTTAAGCGTCTAGCTGACCAATCAGGTCGTAGTGAGTCTGAACTTATTGGTCTTATGATTGACGACTTCTGCGATCGCGCTGGCATCACAAATGACTAATTATTGACTTCACTAAATACACAGTTATTTAATTAACTATTTATTTAGTTCAATGGATTAACTGAGGGGATTCATGGCTAATTCTCGAATCCTTGAGCAAGTGAACGCTCGGCAGGGTCTGGGTGGGAGTATCTAGAGAGATGGCTTTCACCAGACTCCTAAGCGCAATCACTATCACAAGAGATAAGTATTATCTTAATTAAATACCTGATTATTTAATTAGTTATTTAATTGATTGTTTAGTTACAGGCTTAATTAAAGCAAGCTCTACTTACTGCTGTCCCATGCCAAAATTGAACTAAGCGAACACAATGCTTTCGGTTAGCGAAAAGTCTGCCTCTCATTCTTCAATATGCTAAAGCTCACTCAAGGACACGGCACGAGTAAAGGCGATCGCTATCCATCTACTCCACACTCCCACACTCTTGCAGGGTGATCCGATGGCGGCGGCTGGACTAGGGGGTGTCCTCGAAGATTGCACCACGCGCTTTTTGGGCTGTCCAGTTGAGGGGCAAAGGTTGGAGCGCTCCAGTCCTGAACCAACAAACTTCGCCGCCATCAAAAGCGACGAGGGAATGGGCGGGGAAATCCCAACTGTAGGGCTGGACTGTTCCGGCCTTGCCCTTCCTAAGAATGCGATCGCCTGCGTTGAATATAAGCACAAATGTATTTACGCCGCCTCAAGTTGGCTGAGTTTCCAGTGGGCTGGTTTGCCGTCTTGGGTCTGGAGCAGCGCCCACGGCTCATAGATTCGCTTGCCCCCTGCCTGCCTACATAGTGGTGCTTGGCAGCGGTAAAGGTGTAGATGTGCGGTGTGTTTTTAAGTCTCACCCGATGACCATTCCTGAAGGGATGAGGATGCCGCTTGATGCCCTTTACCGCCGTCAGTGGCACAACTATTTCACCCTGTAGGCAACGAACCAGAAGCTGAACCGCCTTAGTTTTGGGGCATTGCTCAACAGCCTCGACGGTGCCGATATTGTTGGCAGCACCCCATACCTGGTCGCCAATTCTAGGCAAAGTTTGCACGTCCACGCGGGGATCCTCAAGCATTCCCCTAATTGTAGCCAGCAGAAAACCGCCCCGTGTAACACCGCCCTTCTTCTTGCACTACTTGGTAGGCAATGACAATCAGCGTATTAAGCCGCTGTAGCCCGTGATAACACTGCCCCTGTTTTAGTTCAACTATCCAGAGGGACATCTCTCGACTTCATTGACCTGAATCTGGAGCCTCAAAATACTGACTCAGATTGTGGGTCTTTCTTTAAGAGAGAAAAATCTCTCAACCATAACCCTATACAAAAAAAGAATGTCTATAGATATCGCTCATTGGCTCTTAACCAGCCCTCTCGTAGCTCCATTGATTCCTATCGGTGGTTCCTTAATTCGCGAAGGCATCAAAATTCATGGGACTCGGATTAGAGAGGACATCAAAACCAAGAAAATGATTAAAGAAGAGAAGGGCATCCAGCCTCACCACCCAAGCTGTCGGGGTTCGTCCCCCGATATCAAGGTTTTCAGGTTGGGTCACATCCTCATTATTTCCTATAGGGAGGTGTGACCCAACTAGAACGCGCCGCCGCCTGGTCTTTGATGTGACCGCTCCATCGAAGGGTAGCGAACTGGCGCGCCTTCACTTGAATAAAAAATCAGCGGCACCCTAAAAGTACCGCTGATTGACCATTAGACGGAGCCTTTCTAACTGCGTGAATCAATTACTTGATGAACTGCAACCTGAGGTCTACTATCTAAAGTTATTCCGCCTGCGATACTGTTAACTTGGATCGTTCCTTGCCATCCGGTTAAAATAATGGCGAGAAACACCGAAAGCACGATGAGAGCCGTAGCAGCTCTGATTGTGATTTTTTCCATTTTTACCTCGACGTAGGGGTTTATAAAAGCTGGGAATTCCTGATCCGAATTTCCAGCTTATCTTTCTCTCGAAATGACTTCCCTATAATAAGCGCGTTGAATAGCGTTTTTAATTCAGAATGTGAGTTTGTTTCGGTCTTATAGAATAGGCAAATGGTGTCTCATATGCAGCAAGGGTTTGAGGGGTTATTCAAGCACCCAAACGAGCGAGGATGAATTCACTTGTTTTTCTCATAAGCCCTAAAATGAGTTCGTTGTGACTACTCCTTCGAGGTACCTTAAGAGCCTCAAACCCTTGCTAGGCAACAAGTACCATTTTTCGATCTATCTGATTCGATAAAGAATTCACCCAAAATGGACTTCAATAAAGAAACGCAACCTAGCTAAGCCATAGCCAGCAATTCTTTGACAATACTCCGGACTGTTTTTGAAAGCCAACCTCGCTTTCGGAAAAGTGAGTGCTGACGGTGACACTGACGCCCCAAGACTCAACCCGCCCCGTCCTATTGGGTTGAGTTTTGGGTTAAGTTTCGATGCGTGACAATTACATTGGCGTATTGCTAAAAAGCGGCACATAAATTCACTCACGCTTCCCCTACCGCACGACGGCGGCAATTCTCAATCCTGCTCATGGAAACGGCAGGAGAAGTGCGATCGCTCGCCCCAACACAAACCACCGCTTCGCACGGGCACGGCGACGGCGGCGACCAGGGGAGATCGCAACAACAGCACCACACGGGCATGGCGATGGTGACGGCGATGGTTTGCTCAGGGGGACGATGGGACGGGATATCTGGAATTATTTGGACTCTGGCGAAACTCTAGTGAACAGGGATAGCTAGAGATGGCTGGAAGGGCGATCGCAATGCTTCAGATTGGCAAAGGCAGAAGCGGGGGCAATGCTATCGTGGGTTCTGGCTAGTGCTGGCTTTACGAATGGGTGGCAGGGTTTCCTGTCACCACACCAGGGCTTGTTGAGGCGGAGCGGGGGCAAAGGCGGTCATGAGGGACAGGAAGGGGACTGCTTTGGTTAGCTGGGGTGGGGCTTCGGTCTGGGATGGGAATGGGGGAAGGGGCGATCGCACCCACAACAAAACCTGACAACCAAAGCCCAAAAAACCTTCAACTTAAACTCAGAAATGAAAACAGAAATGGACTGAACGAGAACTAGAAACCGCTGGCTGGGTCTAACGGCTGGCGCGTAACCGGACGCAGGTAAATTTTGCAGCTCAACGACCAGATTTCGTCGTTCTGGTGCAGCGCGATTGTTAGCCTGCTGATCACTGCATCTTTGCATACATGCTCTTAACTTGTTCATCATATATTTTTGACAAAACACTTTTAGGGGAAGCTAATTCTACAAGACTGCGTACATCAACAAATAATTCTCCAGAATTTCTCAGAAAAATATCAACAGGAAGTCTTGGAAAACTTTTATCATTCACGAAGATCATAAAACGATGACCCCAAATTATAAAGCTTTGAACAGTGAAAGCTCGGTCGTATTTTCCAGGGGGAAATCCCATGACCACACCTGGATAAAGAACTCCATCAAGTTCATATCTCGAAACCATAATTGGATACTTTCTTTCATCTGAAACATTCTCTTCAAGCAAATTTTTTCTTAACTTCTCTTCATATACACCCAACTTATATGACTCAAAAAATGGGTCAGATGCGATAGACATTCGCCACACAATAGATAAAATTGCCAACTTAAATTCTTTGTATCTAATACCTTCAACTTTGAAGAGTTTTTCATCTATATGATTTATGGCTAAAAACTTGCTCTTTTGATTCCCAATATCAACTAAATTTCTTTTTAGAATTGACTCCCACTTAGATAATTTTTGCTCACAATCTCCACAAAGCAACTTTTCTCGAATACCTTTTTGAATAAATTTGAGTTCAGAATTCTTCATAGAGATAGGCACTGCTCTATGTTTTTTATCATAAACACCTTCGTAAAAAGCTTCTGATATGATGTGAGACTCTCTCAAGTCATATTTTTGTTGGCAAAGCTTACAAACCATCTTTAAGTTGTGTAATTCAATAGTTCAGGACAGTTTATTTATTTCTTATAGTAAAGACAAACTAAATCTTGACACTTACCGATAATATTTATGCCCTGTCCTTACCTTAAGACGAAGCAGGCTAACGGTCTGCGCGTCACCGGACGGCATTGCACTTTGCATCATAGCCGATAGCGTCTATATCCGTTCCGAGTGCACGCGCTTGTTAGCCAGCTTTTGATGGACTTTAAGGTAAGTCACTGCCAGGTAACTTCCACTTCGGATAAAGCCGATTGAACGTTTCACGCTGCTGCTTGAGGTCAACTTGCGGCAAGTGCTTCTCTACAAGGTTGAACGTTTCCTCTGCGAGTTGGCGCAACTCATAGGTTCCACTTGCGGCATCAGATTGAAAAACACGCTCCAATCGCGCAAAAAAATCAGGCGGTTTGATGCTCATTTCTTCAACAAAGTAGCGTGTCCACTTGAAACCGGGATGATAAATGCGGTTTAGCCCGAACAGCAAGTTGAGAAGCCATCGCACAATGGCACAGTTGTTTTCATACAGCATCGGAATCTCAAGGCGTTCGGTCAGTATTTGTTGACCATCGAACGGGCGGAATTTCAGATGCTTCTGAACCATCGCAACCACAAGTTCTTCAGGATAAGGAGAAAGCTGAGTTTGCCAATGTTTGATAATATCTTCGCCGTGAAGAACAACTCCGCGTTGAAGATGAGACGCTGTGGCTTGCTTCTCAAACAAAAGCCCGTTTTGCGATACATCGTAATGCTCAACAACATCAATGACGATGTTGTCCATCGTATCTCGCGCCCAATGACCAGCTTCGACTTTCATGCCGTATAGGTAGAACTGCGCCAACCATGCCTGTTTCGCTTCCCCATACGGTTCAATTTCCCACCCTTTGACACCAACACTTTTTGCGGTGGCTTGTAACTCTTCGGCGGAAGGCAGTTGTGACCAGATAAAGGCTAACTCAAGGTCTGAATACTGGTCTGATATACCTAATGCTGCTGAGCCAAATACAAAACACGCTTCGACTTTGGGATTAGCGGTGAAAGCAGGAGCGATTTTGTGAGCTAACGAAATCCGCCATACGCTGTGTTCAGTCATGTTGAGAATTAAAATAAGCCTTTTACCCGTGTGTACCGTCCATCCGCTCGAATGCGTCGTTAGACACGATGAGTGAGGCAACTTGAACTGAAAATATTGTACCGCCTGCGCTGAGATTTTGGGTGACTTGGTGAAGAGTGATCGCCTCACCACAAATGCAAAATATCTCCAAAATAGCTTAAAAATAACACGCTGAATCTCAGAGAAAAACTAGAAATCAGATGGATAAAAGTATATTAAATAATTGCGAGTTTTAGCAATCCTAGCTTGTGTGAATCTTGCTTCTATTGTCAAATGTTCTCATCATCCAGACTATCTAATTCATTCCTTAACTTTTGTAGATTTTTACGAATAGACTCCACATAGATTTTGGAGATTTGGGCGTTTGAGTGCTGTTTATATTTTCCTCTATTCCAAGCAGAAGACTCAAGTTCTGCTTGGTAGAGTTGCTGCTCCGCGTTGGCAATTTGTGTAAGCAGGTCTTCTCGACTTTTCTTTGAGTCAGACATTACTAGCTTTTCCATTTGAATAGTTAGCCCCGAACATAATTGTATGATCTACTAACATGATAAGATCGTTTACTTTTTGAACGGTGATCGTAATGATAGCCCAGAAACTCTAAAGCTCAAACTCTGGAACAAAACCAGAAATGAGATAAGTGAAAAACTAGAACTAGCTGGCGGGGTCTAACACACCGTGCTCTGGGGCAAACCGAAACGCAGCGTAGGTTTGTCCCTAGCAGCACTTTGTTAGCCATTTGAACCATCGTATTTTTGGTCAAATATCATAAATATTCTATTGTTAACTCTCTCAATCCAGTCGAGGACATTGATCATATTCTCGTCCTCGCAATCAATTCGTTTTAACCAAAGTCTGTATGAATCATTGCAAAATTTGAGCGTCGGAAAGATATATCTTACATCGGCTTCATGATAAAAGGGGTATACAGAGAATGTTGCATCTTCGTTCTTTTGAAGACACCAGTCCATAGATTCGTTCCATGAGCCGTGTATAGATTCAGACATCATCCCATAAGTGTATTTATACAAATCCTCATCTGTAATTTCCTTGAATATATCGAAAAAGGTCTTCCCTTGAAGCTTCCATCGATTCTTCTTTTGTACTGTGAAGTCATCTTCGGAGAAGCCTTCTAAGTCCATTTTTTCCTGAACTGATTTAAGTAGTCGTTTACCTGCCTTCGTCTCGAAAAATTTAGAGCCTTCCTTTAACTCGCGCAGTATCCTCAATCGGTCCTTATATGAGCACTTTCTGTAATCTTCAATTACAGCCGAATTGCTCATCAGCAAATACTCTGCCGTTATTGCTGCTTCGATTAATGGTCTTTCTAGGATACTGATGATTTCAGCGTTATCTTTTTCGTAATAGATTACGATCTCTTTGAGCAGTTTCCATATCCTGGTTAACAACCCCAAAATAGGAGCATCTTCTAAATCAAAACCAGTAGAGTTGCGCTCGATATTTCGCATCCTTGTGATGCAATCATAAATCTCTGCTACATCCTTTACAAAAGTACCAGTAAATCTGTTTATATCATCGAGCGACCTCAAGCTTTCGCTAACATATACTTCATCGTATCGACTTATAATCTTTTCTATTTCGTCCATGCTCGTACTTTATCTTTATGGCTAACGGCATCTGCATCAACGGACAACGATGCAAAATAAGCATTACACTTTACCCCTTCCAATCTACCAAGTAGCTCTACCCATTTGGGAACCTGAACAAATCCCCAGTCAGCATTCTATCCCCTGCTAAATCATGCTGGACTTTTTGAAGAAGATGATCGCCCCACCCCCCAAAGCACAAACGCCCTACACACGTCTCTCAAGCCAGCACACCCTTACAACCCTCAAGCCCTCACCACCAACAGCTCACCCCACGCCGTCGTCCAACGCTGCGATCGCCTCTCCTGCCGCATCCCCAGCCCTTCGTCAGCCCTGCTAAAGCATACTGCACAGTCCTAGCCCCGAATTGACGGTTGAGATTGTCGAGGGTCTGCATCACAGCAGCTTTGATCGCTCCGTATCTCGTTGTTCAAATAGATGCCCCTGCACCAGTGTCTCCGGCTGTAGCTCTAGCAGCATCACTCCCGCTTTAGCGAAGGCATGACCTGGGCGATAGATGGACTCAGCTCCATGCATGGCAAAGAACAACAGCTCTCTTGTGTCCTGACTCGCAATAGGCAGCGATATCGTCACTAGATTGCTGTAATAGTTGTCGCGAAATCGACTCGTGTGGGTAAAGACCTGAAGCACATTTGCAGTCCTATCCAAGCAAATGTAAGAATAAGCGTTTTTGTGCGTCTGAGGGGAACAAAGCAACTTCTGCACCAGCCTCAGAAATACTTTCAATTCCTTTGAGCAAAAGCACCCTACCCTCAGCATCCACTGATTCTACGGCTGATAATGCAATAAGAAATGTCTGGCAATTTTGAGCCAATGCATTCAAAATCTTATCCAGTAACTTCTGCCCTTCTATGGCATCAATTATTCCAACTGGCTCAATCAGACAACTTTGTTTACGCTCTATCTCATCTAGAAATTTATTCATTATAGTTTTTTAGATTAATGTCTATTTCTTTTTGAAGTCCAGTCTTCAAGCCCTCCTTAGTTAAAATACCCTTTAAGCAGATTTTTAATTCACTAAACTTTGGATTGCAAGGTAATTTCATTCAACCCCCATGTGAACACCTCAGTCACAAACTGCATTAGTCCAACTCAAACCCTACAGATGCCCATATAACTGTGCCTTTACATTAGGTTTCCGTAGCTTCCGCATTGCTTTCGCCTCAATCAGACGTACCGCCTCTTTCGTTAAATTCATGGACTCTCCAATTTCTGCAATGGTTCCTCCCTTTCTTCCATTGAGGCCAAAACGCAGCTCAATCACCACACGTTCTTTTTTATCTAACTCTGAAACCAAGGTTGACAGCGTTTCTCGCATGAGCCGAAGGTTCACAACCCGCTCAGGTGAATCCGCTTCTGATTCAAGTATGTCAACCCGCTCTTTATCCGCTTCCTGATCTAATTTCGCATCTAGTGACACTAGACTTCGCGCCTGTCCTATTAATCTACGGACTTCTTCAGGGCTACTTTCTACCGCCTTTGCCAGTTCCTCCATTGTCGCCATTCGCCCTTTCTCCTGCATGAGCTGGCGAAACGCTTTCTTCAGCACATTCAACTTTTCCGTGACGTGAATGGGCAAACGGATTGCTCGGCCTTGGTGGGCGATCGCCCTGATGATGCTTTGCTGAATCCAGTGGTGCGCGTAGGTACTGAAGCGATACCCTCTCGAGGGGTCAAATTTCTCTACAGCACGCTCTAACCCTAACGTGCCCTCTTGGATCAAATCCAATAGCTCCAGACTAGGATGTCGAAATTTCCTTGCCACTGCGACCACCAGACGCAGGTTTGCTTGTATCAGCTTTGCTTTAGCTTGTTTTCCTATCTGCACAAGCTGCGCTTCCTCGACGCTGATGGGGTAATCCCCTTTACGCTCCAACAGCTCCATGTAACGTTGGACTTTTCGAGCTTCAATCAATTCTTCCTCCCGACTCAACATTGAGATGCGGCAAATGTCTTTCAGGTAGGCGCGAATTGACGTTTTTCCCGTACTGCGGGGGAAGACATTGATAGTTTCGCCTTGCTCGGCGTCTAAGGCTTCTGGTACATTTTTAGCGCCAAAGCTAGGCTCTGAGCGTTTGCTTGAAGGGGACATGCCAGAAGTGCCCATGATTTTTGAAGGCATCCTTATTCTCCACATTTACTTCAATGACAGAAGTTTAATGCTTGGAGGTAAATAAGTCTTCGATTCAAACGACAAAACGCTTTACCCTCAGTACAGCACTACGTCTTACTCAGTTTTAAGGGATCGGGTTGATTTACTCCCACGGCTAAAAGCGCGTGGGATTCAGGACTCAGACAGGGATTGCAAGCTCAACCATCCCACACACGCATGGAGTTAACATTCGTTATCGTCTAACCTGCTCATTAGCTATCACGCATCCCACACACGCTTGGAGTTAACATCATGGGCGGAACAGAAGAGGCTGAAGATGCGCACCCATCCCATACACGCAGGGGGTTAACCAGTATTCTGAGCCAAGCCTAATTAACGAATACACCCATCCCATACACGCAGGGGGTTAACCTTCTCGCTGGTGCTGCTCTATGTCGTTGTCAGCCACCCATCCCATACACGCATGGGGTTAACACGAACCTACCGTTCAACTGAATTTAGGTTCACACCCATCCCATACACGCATGGGGTTAACACTTCCGAAAAAACGTAAATACGTTGTTTTTTTTCAAAAATGTCGTTTATGTGTTTAACCGATCGCCCGTTCACGCTTGCGATTTCGTCCACCCCTAGATTTTGAAGGTTCTGCGTTTTGTGAGATTTGGGAGTCAGTTTTACCCTTTCCCCCTTGCTGTCCCTTGCGAGACTGCCCATGCTCCGAAGATTTGGGCTGTTTAACGTCTGCTTGCGGTGGTTTCAGACCACTCTGTTCTACCTTGTTCTGTTTCCGCTTGTCAATCAAAACAGCACCTGTTTGTACAGCTTTCTCTTTAATTAAGGTCACAAACTGGGCGGTAGCGGCCTTCGTTCGTTTCACATTTTCCTCAGCAATAGCTTCTGCATTATTAGGCAAATATCCGCCCTCTCCATCCGGTCGTGGTAAAGGCGCAGGTAAAACATTTGGCACATACGACTCAATCGTTATCTCAGAACTACTTTGCGCTATCCACTGGGCATTGAACTGCTGGTGGCGGCGCGTTCGTATCTTTCCTTGGCGGTGTAATTTAGTGATTTTGTCCTTAACTTTTTGCCAGTTTGCTGAGCCATATTCCTTTGTAGATAGGACGACTTGCAGTTTCTTTATCCTCGCCTCGATTGCCTCATTATCCTGATGCTCAATCAATACTTCATCAGCTTTCCAAAGATGCTCAATTCCCGTCGTTATGGCAATTTTTCGTGAACTAGCGGATTG
Organism: Thermosynechococcaceae cyanobacterium; assembly: GCA_041752855.1. GTDB lineage: Bacteria > Cyanobacteriota > Cyanobacteriia > Thermosynechococcales > Thermosynechococcaceae > JAAURS01. The sequence goes on along the minus strand of JBGSVR010000381.1, from coordinate 889 downwards.
TTCTGCTTGATAAAACTGACCTGATATCTGCAAATAGGTCTTCCCATTCCGTTCCAGCAAACAATATGCCCCAGGAACTGCATAAAATTCAGCAGCAGTTTCCAGTCCCTTCGATTCCGACAACTTCAAAACCTTCTCAATGGGATCTGATTTCAAATGGTCGGCAGTTTTGGCAATGAGCGGGAGTAGATGTTGTTTCAGTCCATTAACCTTGACCGCAGCCATCCCTAACAGCTTTACACTCCCATCATTTGAGAGTTTGCAATGATGGCGAAAACCGTCATAGTCAAGGGAGGTGATAGGGTTCTTTTTCCCTCTGTATCTAGGTTTACCTTTGACCCCTTTAAGGTACTGCTCCCAGCTACTCGCCAGTCGCTTGATAACGGACTGCACTAAACCACTAGGCAAATTACCAGAATCATAGCCACGACTTGCAGTGAATGGTTTCTTCAGCGATATATGGCTATAGCCTTTAACAGGTGGCTCTGTTAGCCAACTGCTCGGGACAATTTGGCAACACTGTCTTAACTCAACATTATCCTTATCCCAGGACTTCGTTTTATCAATTCGCTGATCTTTACCAGTACGGCAAATCATTCCCCAATTACCGTCATGCTGCTGCATCTCAAGGGCGACCGGATGCGATAAATCCCAATCTCCCCAATGTCCGTCTACCTCAATTTCAAGGCATTTTTGCAGTCTCAGCCAATGCTGCCGCCATTCCAGTATCCGCAGTCCATCATTCCAAAGTCGCGTCGCTGACTCTAGCCAGTCTTGAGGGATTTTAGTTGGGTATGGATACTCAAAGGTCTTTGGGAAAAAACTCATTTACAAACCCCCTCAGCAGGCTTGGCAATTAGCCACATTTTCAATTGGATACTTCTGCTTC
>JBGSVR010000380.1:0-5430 GCA_041752855.1 Thermosynechococcaceae cyanobacterium | reverse complement strand
GCAGCGAGAGGTGTTATCTCTACGCTTTGGTCTACAAAACGGGAAAGAGCTTTCCTTGGCAAAGGTTGGAGAGCAGCTTAGCCTTAGCCGAGAGCGCGTGCGGCAGCTAGAGCGGCAGGCACTTGATCATCTCAGACGACGTCAGTTGGATGTGCGCCATTACCTCGCTAGCTAGTCACTTTTGAAGCTGATGATTTTCAAAACCCCTTTTTTAAGGGGTTTTTTGTGGGATTTTTACCATAGGAAACACTTCCCCCTGCTATGATGCCAAGCAGTCGCAAAAAAAGGATTGAGGGCTTCTATGGTTGCGTTTGAAGCACTTCAGGCACAATTGACCAATACTTCAATGCAGAATGTTACCTATGAAGTAACGCAGCATCTCAATTTGTACGACTCGCCTGTACTTCAATCTCTTGCAACTCAGGCTCAAGCTGGCAGACAGCTTCGGTTTAAGGTGACAGATGCTTTAGATCCAGCAGCTACTGCATTACCCGTCATTCTTTGTGAAGATGATTATCCTGGCTGGATTAACCCCTCAGATTTAGCACTTCTTCAGCCTGCAACTTCAGCCTATCGTCCGTCTCACCTATCTTTAAAAGAGATTCAGGCGCGGATTCCATTGGCGATCGCCTTTGCCCAAGCTGCGATGACCCAACCTAATTTCTATCTTTGGGGCGGCACCGTTGCCCCTAACTATGACTGTTCTGGGCTAGTGCAACATGCATTTTCGACTCAGGGGATTTGGCTGCCCCGAGATGCCTATCAGCAAGAAGCCTTTGTGCAGCACGTTGAGAATACAGGGAATCGCCCTGAAGACTTAGTAAAAGTTCTTGAATTGGGCGATCTGATCTTTTTTGGAACGCCCGTCAAGGCAACCCATGTTGCCTTTTATCTCGGAGATGGCGCTTATATTCATAGCTCTGGCAACGATCAGGGTCGCAATGGGATTGGGATTGATTCCCTTACCGATCATCGTGAACCCGTCAGCCGTAACTACTATACTCAGATGAAAGGGGCGGGGCGTGTGGTGAGCAGCTATCAGCCTCGGTGCTAAAAAGCCGCGATCGCCGCAACGCCCCACCGTAAACAAAAGGCGTTTAGCCCTTTTTGTCGTCTTCGCCCACTTGAACTAAGTGGATGTGCTTGTAACCGAGCTTAATTTCAAACTCATCACCCACTTTTAAGCCCATTTTTTCGGTATAGCTGGCTCCGATCACAATCGTTCCATTTTTGTGAATGCTCACCCGATAAGTAGCCTCTCGACCGCGACCATCTTTTTCGCTCTCTGAATCTAAAGAAACGCCTCTGGCCTCAAGAATGGCATTCAGAAATGCACTGATGTTGACACGGGCATTTCCGTTTTTCACAAGGCTAACGTAGCCACATTCACGAGCCTTTGCGCTGCGAGAGAGCTGCGGAATTTCCTTGAGTTTTTGCAGCAGTGCTTTTCCGGTCAGAGGCTGCATTTGAGTTTTAGTCGTCATCTCGAAGAATATCCTGTCCTTATGTTGTTTGATGGTGGCTTTTAATGCCGTAGGTCTTTTGCAATAGAGACAATGTTGTGCTGCACATTCTGAGTGCAGGGCGATCGCCGCACTAAATTTGCCTAGGTAATGTAATCTATGATTGCATTAGCGTTAGCTTAAGAATGATTGGCAACTTTCTCTTTAAAAAGTTTACCTGCACTAAAGCCTGGGACACTTGTCGCCGCAATGGTCATCGTCTCGCCCGTCTTAGGGTTTCGCCCTTCTCTTTGAGCGCGATCGCGTTTTTCAAAACTACCAAAACCCACCAACGTCACTTTTTCGCCACTGGCGACTGCTTCAACAATGGTTTCAATGGCAGCACTTAAAACTGCATCCGTTTCTTTTTTGGTCACATTTGCCTTTTCTGCGATCGCGTCAATTAATTCACCTTTATTCATGGAACTTTCCTTAGTACGACTTTGAGAATTTTAGCGTATATCCTATGCAGATCAGTTGATTTATTAAATAATTGAGAAAATAAGACAATTACAGCTTCAAAGGCTTATCTTTTACTGTATTCAAATCTAAAAATTGGTGTGCCAGGTTTTAAAAAGGAACAGATTGGAATGTCAAAACTGACCATAAACTCATCGACGCCCCACGAAGCACAGTTACTCAAACTAGCGCGACTTAGAGCCGTAAGCGATCTATGGGATCGCGCCTTTGGCATTCCTGGTACTAAATGGCGTGTGGGGTTAGAGTCCCTGGTGGGGCTGCTTCCGGTCGGTGGCGATGTGGTGGGGCTAGGAATTTCAATCTATATTCTGTGGCAGGTTGTGCAGTTTAACCTACCCAAAACAATTTTGCTGCGGATGGTTTTTAACATTGTGATCGACGCCCTTGTGGGTGCAGTGCCCATTTTAGGCGATTTCTTTGACATGGGCTGGAAGGCAAATACCAAGAACGTTACGCTTCTAGAAGCACATCTACGAGCGCCAACCCAAAGCCGTAGTGCAGATCAGCGATTTTTGTGGCTGTTATTTGGCGGGTTGGTCATGGCACTGATTGCGCTATCGGTTATTGCAGTAGTGGTGCTAGCGTTTGTGGCAAAGGCTTTGTCGAGCTGAGCCAATCTTATTTACGGGCTTTCCAGGTGCCGCCGTACACATAAAAGGGGTTATCTTGGCTTACTTTTTGCCAACAACTTTGGCAAAAAGTAAGCACCACTCCTTCTGCCTCTCATATTGGCAGCGAAATAGAACCTGGGCTGCTTGGTTACAAATGGAGCAAGATTTTTCACGCTGGCGAGTCATACGCAAATCTTTATTGAAGGCAAAAAATCATTCCACGATGCACAGGTAAAATAGTTATCCTCGTTCCATTGCCTGCATTAGTTCGGTGTTGCAGTCTTGAAGTTCATTTTTAGAAGCGTCGCAGCACGCCAGATTCAGCTTGATCAAGCGTATCTTTAAGAGATTCAGCTATGGCAGGCGCATTTAAGAACGGATCGTTGAAGATTTGGCGAGGCGTTAGCTTTTTACCATAAAATTTTTGATTCCGATCTGGATCAAAGGATAGCTCTGTGCCTTCAAGAGAAAGCCCTCCAAACAAACCGCTGCTGCGCGCATAGGTATAAATGGGCGAATCCTTAAAGCCACGCGCCGGATTGACCGGAGAAGATTCAATGGGACCTGCTGTGCCAGAAATGCTGGCACCGAGCTTAAAAGAACCTGTCATAAACTGGTTTACTGCCTCTCTGCTTTTAAAGACCAATACAATATCGCTAGATTTTGCGCCAATCTGTAGCCCAATGCTTCCGGCAGTCAGGCTTACAAACGCTGGGTTACTCCAAGAGCCGCCCGGATCGCGCACCACCATTACGCCCGAGCCACGGGTGCCACCCAGCAAAAACCCCGCCCGCACCACACCTGGAATAATAGCAATACCCTGGCTTTGCTCTAGAAGCTTTTTAGGAATGCGGCTGCCTTTATCCGTCATAATTTCTTCAAAGACTTCAACGGCTCGTTCCACCTTTTTCTCCATGTCTGGTACAGCCGCCGTACTAGGGAGATGAGTCGATGCCGCCACGACAACCGCTGCGACCGGAATAGACACCCAAGGATAAAATTTCATTTCACACGCCTCACTAACTCAAGGTTCTAGACTAGACCTATCAGGACTTACGATAGTACAGAGTGGACTGATGTGCGAAGACAGTTGTTCCGTATTGCCCCCTATTGATATAAACCTATGAGTCCGCTTAGAGTTGGGGTGGCAGGCCCTGTAGGATCCGGCAAGACGGCTTTGGTCGATGCGCTCTGTAAAACCCTACGCGATCGCTACGAAATTGCCGTTGTCACCAATGATATTTATACCCAAGAAGATGCTCAGTTTTTGGTGCGATCGCAGGCACTACCGATTGAGCGCATTGTTGGCGTTGAGACGGGTGGGTGCCCCCATACTGCCATCCGTGAAGATGCATCTATTAACGTCGCGGCAATCGAAACCTTAGAAGTTCGCTTCCCTGAACTAGACATTGTGTTTGTCGAGAGCGGCGGCGATAACTTAGCGGCAACCTTTAGCCCCGAACTGGTTGATATCACCATCTATGTGATTGACGTGGCAGGGGGCGACAAAATTCCGCGAAAAGGTGGTCCTGGCATCACCAAGTCAGATCTGTTGGTGATCAACAAAACCGATCTTGCGCCTTACGTCGGGGCTGATTTGGGTATTATGAGTCGAGATACGCAAACGCAGCGCGGCATTAAACCGTTTGTGTTTACTAACCTCAAGCATCAAGACGGGCTGAGTGAGGTGGTGGCGTTTGTCGTTCAGTATTTACCCGTTGAGCAACAGTCGCCGTTAAAAAAGTAGCCATTAATGCGTCCCTTAAATTTGAAACGTCAGTTAAAGGTGCTGGGCTTTGTGCTGCTGCTGGGCAGTTTGACTGTAGGCGGCTGTGCCGAGCAGCCCAGCCCAGTGGAGTCACCTACCGCTAAGCTCACAAATTCAGCCACGCGCAAGCTTCAGCTAGGTGATCTTAAGGGTGCCCTCAAGGATTACGACCAGGCGATCGCCCAAAACTCCAAAGATGCCAACGCTTTTGTGAACCGAGGGATTGCCCAAGCCGAACTAGGGCAGCATCAGGCGGCGATCGCAGACAATACCAGAGCCTTAGCCCTCAAATCCGATCTGCATGTGGCCTATTACAACCGCGCCAATGTTCAAGTGCAGATAAAGGAGTATGGAGCGGCGATCACAGACTACACCAAAGCCATCGAACTCAAGCCCGACTATGCCTACGCCTACGCAAACCGGAGTTCTGCCCAGCTTAAGGCTGGCAACTCAAAAGAGGCGATTAGCGATTTGCAAAAAGCCGCCGACATTTTTTCAACTCAGAACGATCAAAAGAATCTACAGCGGGTGCAGCGACTGCTCACCAATCTCAACGCAGCGCCAGCCGCCGCCCAAAAATAAAAACGTTTTATTGCAAGGTTAAGACTTGCTCTAATTTAGTATCAATCATTACATTTATAACCCAGAATAAGTCCGTAAGATCTCTCCGGTGTGGCGGGGACACCCATCGATCTAAGAATGTTCTTTTGACATCTCTTTTCTTGAACTTATTTCCGAGGAGTGCTATTCAGATGACTCGACCTTTCAAAAGACGCGACTTTTTGCTCATGGGTTCCGCCGTGGCAGGAAGTCTTCTAATTAAATCTTGTGGTGGTTCACCCAGCGGCGATTCCACGAGTTCACCCAGTGCCTCCACTAGTGCCTCTCCCGTCGCGGCTGGGGACGGCATCAAAGTAGGAATTCTACACTTTCGACTTTGGACAAATCTGAAGGTCAAATGGGCTGAACGCTATGCAAGAAAGGATAATGACGGTTTCAATCTAAAGCCCCGTCATTATCGCCACCTCCATTATGCCTATTCCTCTCACTGCATCTGAGTTTAAGAGTT
>JBGSVR010000379.1:0-1900 GCA_041752855.1 Thermosynechococcaceae cyanobacterium | reverse complement strand
AGTATCGCCTGAAATTTCAGCGCCGCTGGCGAGGGTGCGCAGTAAGCGCCGCATGATTTTTCCAGAACGGGTTTTGGGGAGTGCATCGGCAAAGCGGATTTCGCCTGGACGGGCGATCGCCCCAATTTCACTCACCACATGTTTTTTTAGCTCATCTTTAAGCACGTCACTGGCAGAATGGGTTCCCTCAAGGGTTACAAACGCAAAAATGTCTTCTCCCTTTAAATCATCGGGGCGACCCACCACCGCAGCTTCTGCCACGGCAGGATGAGACACTAGCGCCGACTCAATTTCCATCGTGCCCAAGCGATGCCCAGAGACGCTAATCACGTCATCCACTCGACCCATAATCCAGAAGTAGCCGTCCTCATCCCGACGGGCACCATCTCCGGCAAAATAGAGGTATTTACCGTCTTTGGGCGCAATGTGTTCCCAGTAGGTTTTACGGAAACGTTCTGTATCGCCGTAGACGTTACGCAGCATACTGGGCCAGGGATGGGTAATCACCAAGTAGCCACCCTCGTTATCAGGGGCTGGGTTGCCTTCAAGGTCTACCACGTCTGTCAAAATGCCAGGAAAAGGGCGTGAAGCCGAGCCAGGTTTGGTCGGAGTGGCGCTGGCAAGAGGGGTAATCATAAAGCCCCCCGTTTCGGTTTGCCACCAGGTATCCACAATGGGGCAGCGTTCTTTACCAATCACCGTGTGATACCACATCCAGGCTTCGGGGTTGATGGGTTCGCCCACGGTTCCCAGAATCCGAAGAGAAGAGAGATTGCGAGCATTGGGGTGCTGTTCACCCATTTTGATAAAGGTGCGGATGGCGGTGGGGGCGGTGTAGAAAATAGTGACGCCGTACTTTTCAATCACATCCCAAAAGCAGCCTGGGTTAGAAGGGCGCGGTACGCCTTCATACATCACGGCGGTTGCCCCATTAGAAAGTGGGCCATAGACGATATAGCTGTGGCCTGTAATCCAGCCTACGTCTGCGGTACACCAGTAGACATCGGTATCTTTGAGGTCAAAAGTCCACTTAGTGGTCATGTGGGTATAGAGACTATACCCGCCCGTAGTGTGGACGACCCCTTTCGGTTTGCCCGTGCTGCCGCTGGTGTAGAGAATAAACAGCATATCTTCGCTGTCCATCGGCTCGGCGGGGCAGTCGGCGGAGGCCGTCGCCTGAAGCTCGTGCCACCAGTGGTCACGCCCTGTTTCCATTGCAATCGCCGCTTTGGTGCGCTGAACCACCAGCACGTTTTTGACCGAGGGGACGGCGTTATTGGCAAGGGCGTTATCGACCTGGATTTTGAGGGGAACCACCTTATCTTTGCGGAACCCGCCGTCTGCGGTGATCACCAGTTTGGCTTCAGAATCGACCAGGCGATCGCGCAATGCCTCGGCACTAAAACCGCCAAAAACAACACCATGCACTGCCCCAATGCGGGCGCAGGCTAACATGGCGATCGCCGCTTCTGGAATCATGGGCATGTAGATCCCGACGCGATCTCCCTTCTGTACGCCCAAGTTCTTCAGCACGTTTGCCATTTGGCACACTTCTCTGTGGAGCTGTGCGTAGGTGAGAGTGCGGGAGTCACCAGGTTCGCCCTCCCAAATCAGCGCCGCTTTGTTTTTGCGCCAGGTGGTGAGATGACGATCTAGACAGTTGTAAGAAATATTGAGCTTGCCACCCACAAACCATTTTGCAAAGGGCGGCTGCCAGTCTAGCGTCGTATCCCACTTTTGAAACCAGTGCAGTTCCTGTGCTGCCAGTTCTGCCCAAAATGCGGCGGGGTCAGCTTTTGCCTTGGCGTAAAGCGCTTCGTACTCGGCAAAGCTTTTAATTTCTGCTTGGGCAGATAGCTCAGCAGGGGGCGCAAACAGACGCTTTTCGTTAAGGATGGAT
>JBGSVR010000378.1:0-3064 GCA_041752855.1 Thermosynechococcaceae cyanobacterium | reverse complement strand
CATCACGATGGCAACGTTAGGACTCCAATCTGCTGCTCTGACGGCAACTGCGAGTAGTGTGGGGGTAAACAAAGGTTTGCTCCTTGCGCGCTTGATGAATTTTTTGGATTCTAGCTGTTTTATTTATCAGAGAATGCAGCCTTGATGGCTAAAGCCGCATCAATTGTTTACCAAAATTGCAGCGCGATCGGGATCTACTTTCCGGCTGACGGTCAAGGATAGTTTTGCGTTACCATGTAAGCCCTAACAGCATTGCTGAGCCTTAATCGCAGGGTTTATTCTCAGGGTAAGTGTACTTTTTTTGATTCAGTCACCGTTGTGACAGCAACGCCCTGCTTTGGCTGCTAGTCTAGATCGTCTTATTCACTTAGGTCATGATGCATCGCGCTATGGAGAATTTCAACGTTAAGGCCGACCAATACGATGTCCAACAGCAGCCAAAAGATGTGGGCTATGGCGGTCAGCCTTGGCTGGTAGAAGAGCGCGATGCCTGTGGCGTGGGCTTTATTGCCCATCAGCATGGTCAGGCTTCTCACGACATTATTCAAAAGGCATTGTTTGGCTTAACGTGCGTAGAGCATCGGGGCGGCTGTAGCGCCGACCAAGAATCGGGCGATGGCGCAGGTATTATGACGGCGCTGCCCTGGCCTTTATTTTTGAAGTGGTTTACAGCGCGGGGAAAGACTGCACCAACGCCTGAGCAAACGGGTGTAGGGATGGTCTTTTTGCCTGCGAGTCCAGTCGCGGCGGCGCAGTGTCGGCAAATTGCAGCGGCGATCGCCCAAGAAGAGCATCTGTCTGTCTTGGGTTGGCGAGAGGTGCCCGTTTACCCTGAGTGCCTGGGTCGCCAAGCCAAAGAAAATCAGCCCCAAATTGAGCAGCTTTTTCTAGATGGCGCTGGAGTTAGCAGCGCAACCGATCAGCAATCTTTAGAGCAGCATCTATACCTGGTGCGCAAGCGCATCGAAAAAGCGGTCAACGAAACGGGAGAACCTTGGGCAAAAGACTTTTATTTTTGTTCGCTGTCTAGCCGCACCATTATCTATAAGGGCATGGTGCGCTCTGCGGTGCTGGGCGAGTTTTACCTGGATCTGCAAAACCCTGAGTACGTCAGCGTATTTGCTCTATATCACCGTCGCTTTAGTACCAATACCTTACCCAAGTGGCCTTTAGCGCAGCCGATGCGCTTTTTGGGTCACAACGGCGAAATTAATACCCTGCTGGGCAACGTGAACTGGATGGTGGCACGACAGGCAACCCTCAGCAGCGAGAGTTGGGGTGATCGCATTGAAGACCTCAAGCCCGTGGTCAACGCCAACAATAGCGACTCGGCCAACCTTGATAACGCCATGGAGCTATTGGTGCAGTCGGGGCGTACCCCCATGGCAGCACTCATGATGCTGGTGCCAGAAGCCTACCAGAACCAGCCAGATCTAGCAGATCATCCTGAAATTGTTGATTTTTACGAATACTACAGCGGACTCCAAGAAGGTTGGGATGGCCCCGCCCTGATTGCCTTTAGCGACGGCAAGGTGGTAGGCGCGACCCTAGACCGGAATGGTCTGCGCCCAGCACGGTACTGCACTACCAAGGATGGATTCGTCATTGTCGCGTCCGAAGCAGGCAGCATTCCAGTGGATGAGGCGAGCATTGTCACCAAAGGTCGTCTGGGGCCAGGACAAATGATTGCGGTGCATCTAGAGCGCCATGAGGTGTTGACGAACTGGCAGCTCAAGGAGCGCGTCTCTAACCAGCATCCCTACGGGGAATGGCTAAAACAGTATCGGGTCAATTTGCCCGAAAAGCCATTTTTGGCTGAACCCGTGTTAGAAACCGCTGACTACATGCGGCAGCAGGTCGCCTTTGGCTATTCCATGGAAGACGTGGAAATGGTCATTCAGTCCATGGCTCAAGACGGCAAAGAACCCACCTTCTGCATGGGGGATGACATTCCGCTTGCGGTGCTGTCGGCACGTCCACACGTTTTGTACGACTACTTCAAGCAGCGTTTTGCTCAGGTCACCAATCCGGCGATCGATCCGCTGCGCGAAAAACTCGTGATGTCTCTCTCGATGTCTTTAGGGCGACGGGGCAACTTGCTAGATCGTCAGCCAGAAGCGGCTCGGCTGCTGAAGCTAGAGTCTCCGGTGCTTAATGATGGGGAGCTAGATTTTATTCGCACCTCAGATTTTGGCGCAGCGACCCTTTCGACGTTTTTTGCGGTTGCCGATGGTCCCGGTGGCTTGCGCTTAGCCGTTGAACGCCTTTGCGAAGCTGCTGCTGCCGCCGTGCGAGCCGGAGCCGCGATTTTGATTTTGAGCGATCGCACCAACCCCTCTGGTCAACCCGCGATTTTGACCGATGAAATTAGCTACATTCCGCCCTTACTAGCGGTGGGCGCAGTGCATCATCACCTGATTCGGCAGGGTCTGCGGATGCAGGCATCTTTGATTGTGGATACGGCTCAGTGCTGGAGTACCCATCACTTTGCCTGTCTGATTGGCTATGGTGCCAGCGCCGTGTGCCCTCACCTTGCTCTAGAATCTGTCCGGCACTGGTGGGCAGACGATCGCACCCAAAAGCTGATGGAGCGCGGCAAAATCACCAAAATGCCCGTAGAGGCAGCGCAGCACAACTTCCGTAAGGCGGTAGAAGCAGGGCTTCTCAAGATTCTGTCTAAAATGGGCATCTCGCTGCTGTCTAGCTACCAGGGCGCTCAGATCTTTGAGGCCATTGGCATTGGTTCAGAACTGCTGCATCTGGCGTTTCACGGCACGGCATCCCGTTTGGGTGGCCTAACCTGTAGCGAACTCGCCCAAGAGATCATGGCGTTCCACCAGCGGGCGTTCCCTGATCTGAATCTTAAAAAGCTCGAAAACTTTGGGTTTGTGCAGTATCGCCCTGGCGGCGAGTACCACATGAATAACCCCGAAGTGGCTAAAGCGCTGCATAAGGCCGTTGCGGTTAAGCAGTACGACCACTACGAATTTTACAAAAACCTGCTCCAGAACCGTCCTGTTACGGCAATGCGAGATCTGCTGGAGTTTGAAGGCGATCGCCCTTC
>JBGSVR010000377.1:0-1814 GCA_041752855.1 Thermosynechococcaceae cyanobacterium | reverse complement strand
TTGCCAGTGATTAAAAAAGGTAAGTCTCAAAATACTTTGCCTGTAATAGCTGCGTAGTTTTTAGAATAGATCGCAGTTATGCCTATCTACTCACCTGGAATTAACAGGTGGGTAATTTTGATTTGTCCAAAGTCGAATATTGCACCAGGACACGATTATCCAAACACTCTACGGCGATCTGAGTCTTGAAGAACTCAAGAAAGAGCGAAGTCGGATGAATACAGCGCTACGCACTGGTGTCAAAGATCAAAAATGGCAGAAGGCTGCTGTGCCCTCCAGCTATGTTCTAGAAGCCACAGCAGCAAGCGCCAAGCCGAAGCGTCCAGGGCGAAAACCTGACCCGACCAAAGAACCAAAACCTCAGCCTGAGCCTGTGTCTGAAGCGGCGATCGCGCTTGCCCCCGCCGAAGCCCCCACAACTAAAGCCAAGGCCGCAAAGCCAAAACCAGGACGAAAGCCAGCGGTGGGTAAAGCTAAGGCATCAAAGACGAAGCACACTGAGGCTGAGTTACTTGAGATATTGCAGAAGGCAGATATCCAGGTTTAGCGCTATGAACCCTTGAAATGCTTGAACATTGCGGCAACGCGTGTGCCAGGGGGTAGCGCAGGGAAGTCTTCTGAGAAAAAGGTGGCAGATTGACGACTGGGTGCGGTTTCGCTCTTGTTTGGTTACTTGGGCATCTCATAAATTCATACTCCTTGCTTGACTCATCTCCACAGCACATAGGCTTTTTAGTTAGAGGTCACAGCCCTTCAGAACCGTGAATTTAATCGTAAAGATAAGACTAATGCAGTAGGCTCTAAACTGCTTTTTTTGAAAAAGTAGAGTTTATAGAGTTTTTTAGGTTTTCCTATGAATACTGTACTTAGATCTCGTCCTGTGGCTACGACTAAGACATCTGAGAATTCTTATGTTCTTGAAGTTAAGGCAAATCCTTGGGTAAAGCTTTTACACCGACCCTCTTCTTATAGTTCTGACAAAGCAATTTTACTCTATCGAATTTCTTCAAATGAATGGTTGGCGTGGATTCCTGACTTTGGTGAAACTCGACTAAATGAAAAACAGTTTTACTATCTAAACTAAAAAACTGCGAAATTTAACCGCTTGAGAAGTAGGTTGGTCAAATTAAATATAGATCGGGCTGAAATCTTTACTGTGCCTAGAAGCCATTGTAAGTTGGACGACGCCAACCTACTTATCAGAATTGGAATGTCAGAAATTTGTGCCAGGTGCTGTCCTATTTATTTAGTCAATGTCAACTGAAAAAGGTAGAGGATGGTTGGCGATCAGCTTCTGGCCTAAGATATGGGATTACGAATCAAGCTAAAGATAGAAAGTTAAGCCCTTTTTCACTACAGATCCATAACTTTTGATGCCAAGGTTAACCTAAAGTCATGTCTTAAGTAGCTATCCAGTTGTCGAAGAAATTTCTTAGTCTAAGAAGGATAGCCTAGTAATTGAGTAAAAGTAAAAAATGATAGTAAATGATAGTTCTACTAATACAGGCATAAGCTCTAAAAGATTCAACGCATCCCTTTTGACTAGCATTTTGCTGATTATCTTTGGCATTATTGCCATTTTGATACCTTCAGTGACAACAATTGTTGCTGAAACTTGGATTTCTCTAATATTGGCTTCTTCTGGGGTTGCAAAGCTCATTTATGCATTCCAAAGCTAAGTACAGGACAAAAAGCTTGAAAATGTTGTGAGGATGGGGTTTCATCAGAATTACGAAATCCATGAGAAACCCCATGAGTCAATATAGCGAATTAAGGAAAGCCCTCCAACCCCATCTGGGATGGAATAAAGCCAG
>JBGSVR010000376.1:0-2364 GCA_041752855.1 Thermosynechococcaceae cyanobacterium | reverse complement strand
CCTTACCCATTACCAATCAGGCGCTACCACCCCAAAGTCCTTCGGCTTCTCCCAGTTTTTCCCCAGCATTGCCCAAATTACCCGCTTCAAATTCAGCCGCCATTACGCCTACGATGGTGCCAGGTGTGGGGAATGGCTCCGTACCTAGCGATCGCCCTCTCATTGGCTGGGTCGATGAAGATGCTTTTTTCTCAAAGGCGCGGAACTTAGCACGACAGGCTGCCATTAAAGCCAACGGTGGACTATCCCGCTATCGCCCAGAACCCTCTATGTTTGGCCCTTCTGCCCAGACTCCAGCCGTCAAAAATGCCAATGGCAGCATTACGTTCTCTTTTAAGGGCAGTGCGCCTAGCACCACTACACTAACCACAGAATCAGTGGTAACCGTGAATCCAACGGGTAACGTCAAGCTTGAATACAACGGCCCAGTTCGGTAGGGGTTATCTCTCAAAGTCAAAACTTAAAGCTGCCCAATCATTTTGTGGGTTTGCGGAATGACACGAACAGACGTAAGCTGCTGCTTAAATTTTGCCTGCCAATCCAGCACCTGTTGTGGGGTAGGCGGCGCTGGTTGACCCTTATCGGTCAAGGGCGTAACGGGCTGAAGAAAGAGAGGGATGTTAGGGTTTACCCGCGCCACGAGCGCTGCGGCTTGGTCAAGATCAGCGTCCGTAGTGTCGCAGGATGTGATGAGCTTACAAAATACGATCACGCTTGACTGATCGCAGATTTTAAGAAACGCTTCGTGTGCGTCCCAATGGGTTTCGCCGCTGACGCTCGGCAGCTTGAGATCCATTCCCACCATGTCTAAGTAGGGCAACAGTTTTTGCAGATCATCCGGTCGATGCCCTCCAGTTTCCAGGTAAATTGGAATCTGAACGGTTCTACGAAGCTGATTCAAAAATTCAGCCAGAAAATCGGCATGGAGGAGTGGCTCCCCTCCCGTTAGGCTCAGGCTATCGTGCAGGTTCGCCACAGCCTGACGCTTCACCCAGGTGATGAGCTGCGAAATCTCGACCGGATTAGGATGAACCTCAAAGTCTCGTTGACCTGGCGTTGCTTCGATTTTGCAGGTTGCCTGAGTGTGCCAGGTGTGGGCGCTATCGCAAAAGCGGCAGCGCAGATCGCACCCGCCAAACCGCACAAAAAGCTGGCGAGTGCCAACGTTTAGCCCTTCTCCCTGAATTGCCGAGAAAATCTCTACCAGTGCAGCCGTTTGCGTAGGAGCGTCTTGGATAGAGTCTTGATGCAGTGCGGACTCTTGGTGCGGAGCTATCGCCATTTCCTCCCCCGTCATCATTTCCATTGCTCCCTTGACGCATAGGGCAACGGATCTTCAAGGCCAAGCTCAGCAAAGGCCGCTAACCGCAGTTGGCAAGAATCGCATACCCCACAGGCAACGGGCGGAGTAACACCGCCGCCATCGCTATAGCAAGACCAGGTTTTAGCCCAAGGCACCCCTAAGTCATTTCCCATCTGAATAATGTCCGTTTTGCGAAGATTCAGCAGCGGAGCCACAATTTCAATGGGGACACCTTCTCGACCTTGGCGAGTCCCTAGACGAAACGCCTCCTGGACAGCCGCAATAAAGTCTGGGCGACAGTCTGGGTAGCCGGAGTAGTCAAGCTGATTGACACCAATGTAGATATATCCTGCGCCAATGGCCTCAGCGTAGGAAAGGGCAAAACTTAAAAAAATCGTGTTACGAGCTGGGACGTAGGTGATGGGGATGTCTGCTGACATGGCAGAGGGCGATCGCCCCGTAGGCAAATCCAGTCGCGTATCCGTCAGTGCAGAGCCGCCCCACTGACCCAAATTAAACGTCACGACCTGGTGATCCTTCACCGCAGCCGTTTGGGCGATCGCCGCCGCCGCATCCATTTCTTGGCGATGGCGTTGACCATAGTCAAACGACAGGGCATAGCAGTCTAGACCCTGGGACGTTGCCCCATACAAAACCGTAGAAGAATCTAACCCTCCAGACAGTAGAACAATTGCTTTGGATGCCTCATGTTTCATCAATATGTCGCTTCGTTTGTGACTAATGTGCCGCCTTACAAATTAGCTTAGGCTGCTCTTTATCCTAGCCTGTTCCTCTCCACAGCAATTTTCCATCGCTGGAACCTAAGGATCAAAATCCACTTCTTAAAGAGAGGATAGTCCGCTAAATATCGTATCCATCCGACAGAATCGTAAGTCTCTATCGGATAGGCCGCACGAATGGCGATAACTCGTGCTAGTATCCATCTGATCATTTAAACTTGGCGAAATCTTAAGGAAAATAGCCAAAACATTAACCGTCCTTTACGGTAGAGGGTTGTGAGGAGTGAGTAAACGCTTATCGCCGACTCCATTGGGAGCCTA
>JBGSVR010000375.1:0-5526 GCA_041752855.1 Thermosynechococcaceae cyanobacterium | reverse complement strand
ATGCTCGCAACACATTATCAGTTTTTTGAATTCCCCAAGTTAAATATGTATGGCACTTTTGACCAGAAAGTTGAGTTAATTTCAGTCTAAACAGCTTTTTCTATACATGATCTGTCTTCATATCATTCAGGATTGCTATACATGGCAAATAAATAATCTGAAATAAATTTTTATAATTCTCAAATGAATAAAGATTAGGTTTTCGCTTTAATGCATTTTTATTAATATCTTTAATCATTGATTCAATGCGTTTTTCAACCTGATTAATCTTATTATGCTTTACATCATATTTAATGTCTTCAGATTTTGGTGTTTGACCGAAAAGTTTTAGCAGCCCTTGTATTATCGACAATATTGCTTTGTATAATCGCTCAATCAATCCTGCATATTGAGAATCGCTTAAAAGTCTATTTAATCGAAAATATAGTACAAACTTACAAAGGGAACCCTTTTTGATCTCAGAGTCAAATAACGATTGATTCGCTAGAACACGTAACAAGAGTGATACAACATCAACAGTCCAATCTAGCTTCGTAAGAGAATTATCTTCAAAAGGAACTTCATCTGCCATTGGATATTGGGGATTTGGAGTTACATAATTAAATTTGTCATAGTTAAACCTATATTTTTCTTGTTGTTCTTTTAATTCGTCTTTTCTTCCTTGATCATCATTTCGTGGCAAAGAGTAAATCATACTAATTTCTATAATTGATAATTGAATTGTTTTATTCTTGCAAGACTTTTTCAGGGTCTAGATAAAATCAGCATAACTATTTGAACTTTATACTAAAAGATGATTTTATAGTTGTGTGTATTCATTCACGTAATATTTCTTCTTATGAATAGCTTTAGTGTGCTAATAACTTGATTCCAGAATTATTTTCGATAAGCTCAAGCCCTTACCACCAACAGCTCACTCCATGCCGTCGTCCACCTGTTTGATTGCCTCTCCTGCTTCATGCCCCAGCCCTTCTTCAGCCCTGCTGAGGCATACTGCACAGTTCGAGCGCCAAACTGACGGTTGAGATTATCGAGAGTTTGTATCAGCAGCTTTGAGCGCTCACTATCTCGTTGCTCAAACAAATGCCCCTGCACCAGTGTCTCCGGCTGTAGCTCCAGCAGCAGCACTCCCGCTTTGCTGAAGGCATGACCAGGGTGATAGATTGCTTCAACCCCATGCATGGCATAAAACAGCAGCTCTCTTGTGTCCTGGGTCGCCACAGGCAGCGATATGGTCACTCCGTTGCTGTAATAGTTGTCGCGGAATCGACTGGTATGGGCAAAGACCTGAAGCACATTTGCAGTCAGTTGATATAGCCTCAGCTTTTCGGCGGCTCGGCTCAAGTGCGTGGCGATCGCCTTCTCTCAGCAGAAGCTCAAGCCAAACAACGGCGGCTAGGGCTTTGGGCACAAGCTAATCCGGTCATGCCGTGGGATTACCGAAAGTTTGGTACAACGAAAGCTAGGCCTAGCAGACCGCAGGCATCCGTACAGCAGAAGCCTGTGCGGACTTTCGGCGCGCCGCAATCGCAGTCTAACGGTTTGCCATCATGCGTGAATAGTGACTGCAATTGCAGCGATTTTCGTTCACAAGCGGAAGCCCAGCGCGTGTTTGATGCATTTCTAGGCGATCGTTTTAGGTTGGATCGAGATCGAGATGGCATTGCGTGTGAAAGTTTACGAAGGTAAATGCATGACTGCTCGGCTACTCCGGCAAAATCCAGGCATGGGCTTTGCACTGGTTCAGACAAGTAGATCACACATACCAAAGTCTCTGAGTCAGAGTATCCGCTAAAGAGGCGGCAGCTACTTAGGTTCAGAGTCCGCATTCGTCAATATTTACCATAGAATGACTGGAGACAAGTTTTCTCCGTCAGTCTCGAAAATGAATAAGCATTTTGTAAGTGTCTTTTCTCTCGCCGTTTTAACAACGGGGGTTTGGATAAATTCAGGAAAAGTAGCAAGAGCAGACCACTCGCTTGCTAATGTTTTATCCAGTTCGAGCGCAATTTCGCAATCTGTCGCCCAAATTCAGTCTTTCAACAACGTTGTCTGCGACACAGAGAACTCAAATCAGGCTTATTATTATCCTTCTGAGAGAGGCAAATCAGGAAGCGCATGGAAACAAATCGCTCTATGCTTCAAGAATAGAGGTGCAATGATAAAAGCACAAAAGTATTTTCAGAGCGGTGGCTCCCTAGGTTTCTACGGCGCTCCAGAAATTACAGGTGTTTTAGTCGTCGCTTACACTTGGGAAAATCAAGCACCTGCAAAACTGATCTCAATCAACTATCTATGATCTGACACCACAAGACCGAAAAGCGATAGCGGTATTAACTTTCGGTCTTGTGGTCGGTGAAATCCTCACGACGTTCACTCTTCAGCCCAAATGCGGGGCTTCCTATCAGAAAGCTGATAGCCTCAAAACTTTGTCTAGAAAACGCGATTTTGACAATCAAGTCCCAAAATATCTGTAATTTAACGGACGCGCTCTGTTCATGATGCTTCTTACACTGGATTGATACATTCGCCACACAATCCCAGAGTTAGTAAGGCATTCCCATGTTCGAGAGTACCCTCATTGTTGACATAGCCCTTTTGATGCTCGCTGTCCTCGGATTGATCATTCTCACGCAAGCCGCTATTCATGCTTGGCAAGGCCGTATTCTTTACTCAGATCATTCGCAAAGAACATGGGGATGGTGGGTTGAACTACACACAGACCGTCCTGACTGCCTATACTACTTTGGGCCATTCTCTAGCGCTGCTGAAGCTGAGAATTCAGTACAGGGATACATCCAAGATTTATCGGATGAAGGGGCTGAGAATATCACCGTTCAGGTCAAGCGATGTAAGCCAAGCCAGCTTACCAGTCCATCTCTACAATCGTCTGAAATGGCTTTGGGCATCTAGAAAGTCCTATAGAGACTCATTCCTAGCCGTTACATCAAACCATCGTCATGCGCTTAAGACGGTCAAGCATGGGATGATTGAGGATGCTTTTTTGATATCTCATGCATGGCTAAAAACCCCTTCGATCAGTTCTCCAAACAGCTTCTAGAAGAGGTTCTTGCTCCTTATGGCACCGTAGAGATCAGCCTTGAAGTCACGGGTGAATCTCAGCTTGTTGATGTTTTCTTTGAGCCATCTTCCTCTGTAGAGATCGCTCCTCAAGGGTTAGGACTGCTGGGGCGCATTGCTCAAACGCCATGTCTACTTGAACCGTTTAGGAACCAGCCTTCTGCGTTTGAGATCCGCAGTTGTCTGCAAAAGCTGTATCAAGTACATGGGAATTATTTACGAAAGGCAAAGCGAGAAAAGGAGTCCATCGCAGACAGTGAATTACCTCAGCTATGGATCTTTGCCTCTTCTGCTTCCGATGCCCTCCTAAATGGCTTTGGCGTATCCTCCAACGAGGATTGGGGATCTGGTGTCTATTTTCTACACCCTTCGTTGAAAGCCGCTATTGTTGCCATCAATCAGCTTCCCCGTAATGAGGAAACCCTCTTTTTGAGGCTGCTGGGCAAAGGTCAGACGCAAAAGCAGGCAGTCGATGAGGTGATCGCCATTGATGCGAGAGAACCTAAACGTGCAGCTATACTGAGGCTATTGGCAAGTTGGAAAATCAGCATTGAGATCACGGGACAAGTCGAAGCAGAAAAGGAGCTAATGATGGCCTTAACGCAAGCGTACCTGGAATGGGAACAGCAGACGGAACAGCGGGGTAGAACCGAGGGCAAAACCGAAGAAGCGCGATCGCTCATCCTCCGCCAACTCACCCGTCGCGTGGGCACCCTCCCTGCTACCGTTGAAGCCCAAGTTCAGGCGTTAGCGTTGCCCCAGCTTGAGGCTTTGGGTGAGGCGCTGTTGGATTTTGCAGGGCTTGGGGATTTGACTGATTGGTTGCAGGGGCACTAGCAGACGCTGGGCGATCGCACCTCTGAGTAAGTCCGAACCGACTGGATTGGGATGACTAGGGCATTCAGCAAAATCTCATCTGAGGTGGTTAGCATGACCTTTAGATGCCCGTTGAGAGACGGGTTATCCTCACACACTGGGGGCTAGTAGCCCCTTTCTTATTGGCAGTCGCCTTGCAGAAAATCTAGGTGTCTCGATGTTGAGCTAGATAAACAAAAGGAGAAGGTAAGCTGACCTTCTCTTTGAAAAGAGGCACAATCCATGTTCTGCACTTAACCACGTGGTATTGCGTAATAAGCTTCGTACCCTTGAACTTCAAGGCGTAAGACAGTAGCTTTAGCCAGTAATTTGCTGCTGTAGCTTCCGTAATGACTCCATTCTCCAAACCGACTTTTTTTGTAGAATACGGCGTAGGTAACGCGAGCTTGTAAAAAACTGGTATTTGGATTGTGACCAAAATGAGCTTCACGAGCATTAGCCATCAAGGGAGCGACTAAGGTGGTGCCCATTGTAGCGGTAGCGAGAACTGCAAGAATGACTTTTTTCATTTGAGGAACCCTGGATTTGCTGAATGGTTGATGTCAATAATCTCCCATTCCTCCAATGAACCGGATGTGACGTGGATCAGGCTTAACCTATGATCTTCGTCGCAAGGCTGGGTTTAAGGCTGAAAAGACTTCCCAGCGCTAAACCTGTATATCTGCCTTCTGCAATATCTCAAGTAACTCAGCTTCAGACCGCTTCGACTTTGATGCCTTCGCTTTACCTACCGCTGGCTTCCGTGCTGCCTTAGGCTTTACTGCCTTGGCTTTAATAGTGGGGGCTTCAGTAATGGCAGAAGGAATCGCCGCTTCAGCCACAACTTTTGCCACAGGTTCGGGCTTTGGCTCTTTGGATGGCTCAGGTTTGCGCCCTGGTCGCTTGGGCTTTGCGCTTGCTGCGGGTGTCTTTATGAAATAGCTGGAGGGTGCAGACGCTTTTTGCCATTTCTCATCTTTCACGCCAGTCAGCAGTGCCGTCTTGATCCTGACTCGCTCATCTTTGAGTTCTTCAGGACTGAGATCACCATATAGGCTCTTGATGATCGTGTCATGGTGCAATACTTCACCGGATGCTGCGGTGAGAACTTGGGCGATCGCCTCTCGTTTCGTCAGTTCAGCATAAGCAGGTAACAGCGTCAGTGACTTGCGCTTGGCAGCGGTTGTTGCTGGAGGATTAGCGGGGAGTTCAACCTTCGTGGCGGGTGCTTTGGGCGTAGGCTGAACACTCGCGCTAAGCGTGGGTGCGCCAATTGTGAATGTGCTCGGGGCGGTGCCTTTTTGCCATAGTTTTTGGCTTTGACCTTTATATAGTTGGGTGTTTAAGCTTTTGCGCTCTGCTTTATGGTCTGCGGCATTCAACTCTCCAAACAGTCCTTCGCTGATTTGAGCTGTGGTTACGTCTTGACCTGGTGTGGCTTGCAATAGCTGGGCGATCGCCTCTACCCAAGTCAATCCCGCGTAAGCTGGCAGCAGTGAACGGGGGCTGCGTTTGCCTGATGCTGGGGTCGGTTCTGCTGCGGCTTTAGGTTCAGAAGTATCGCTGACGAGTGCGTCGGTGGCAGCGGGT
>JBGSVR010000374.1:0-2656 GCA_041752855.1 Thermosynechococcaceae cyanobacterium | reverse complement strand
TTGCCAGTGATTAAAAAAGGTAAGTCTCAAAATACTTTGCCTGTAATAGCTGCGTAGTTTTTAGAATAGATCGCAGTTATGCCTATCTACTCACCTGGAATTAACAGGTGGGTAATTTTGATTTGTCCAAAGTCGAATAGGTATAAATGAATCTCCGCAAAGAAGCGATGATAAAACTCAGGGTCATCCTGCATCTGTATTTCAACAAACCAAACCGTCTGGTCAGGCGCGTCAGGTTTGGGCAGTAAAATTCCATCAAGTCGGAACGCAACCTGTTTGATTTCAACAGACGAGAAATCGTACCCCAGCGCTAAGTCAGGAGATTGCTCAAGTAGCTCAAAGAGTATGCCAGGATTGGCTTGGAAGATTTGGTAGAATACTGAGTCAGTTTTCAAGGACGATCGCCTGTCAGAGTCTGCCCAATTTTACCGGATAGGGTGGTGAAGTAAGTAAATCTACCCTTGGTTGGAGTCTATTCGCTTTTCTCAATCACAATGGTGAGATGTGCAACCACAGCGCCCAGAGCGCCAACGGCTGCGACGACTGGAAATAGGGTGGTACTGATAGCAGCACCAACGACCCCGATGGTCAACGGAATTTCGAGTAATACTTTGCCATCTTCATTCTTGATAATAATGCGGCGAATATTGCCTTGATGAATGAGTTCCTTGACCTTTGAAGCGAGAAAATCACCGCTAATCTTAAATTCTTCTACAGTTTTAGTCTTATCGCTGTTCACCTCGACCTCAGGTTGAAGAACCTCAAGCTCAACCTTCGTAGTCTGTCCTTCAGGACGCTCTAAAGAGTCGTTCATTGTAAAGACCTCATCACTAACTACACTTCTAGGCTAACAATATCGACAAGAAGCCTTGAGGCAAAAGCAGTCGATTTAAGGGTTTCAAGCGAAAAGTGAAATATCTTGTTACGTTGCTACACCGGAGTTAAGTAGAAATCAAAAGAGTCAATTTTATGGTTTCTGCAAAGCAGTGACAGCTAGGAATGAGTCTCTACAGGACTTTCTAGATGCCCAAAGCCATTTCAGAAGATTGTTGGGATGGACTGGTAAGCTGCATTGGCTTACATAACTTGACCTGAACGGTGATGTTCTCAGCCCCTTCGTCCGATAGGTCTTGCATATATCCCTGTACTGAATTCTCAGCTTCAGCCGCGCTAGAGAATGGTCCAAAATAGTACAAGCAGTCGGGTCGATCCGTGTGTAGTTCAACCCACCATCCCCATGTTCTTTGCAAATGATCTGAATAAAGAACACGGCCTTGCCAAGCATGAACAGCGGCTTGAGTGAGAATTATCAATCCTAGGACTGCCAGCATCAAAAGGGCTATGTTAACAATGAGGAGGCTCTCGAACATGGGAATGCCTTACTAAATCTAGGATTGTGTGGCGAACGTATCAATCCAGTGTAAGAAGCATCATGAACAGAGCGCGTCCGTTAAATTACAGATATTTTGGGACTTGATTATCAAAATCGCGTTGCCTAGCCAAAGTTTTAAGGTTATCAGCTTTTTGGCAAGAAGCCCCGCATTGTGGCTGAAGGGTGAACGTCGTGAGAATTTCACCGACCACAAGACCGAAAGTCAATACCGTTATCGCTTTTCGGTCTTGTGGTGTCAGATTATAGATAGTTGATTGAAATCAGTTTTGCAGGTTCTTGATTTTCCCAAGTGTAAGCGACGACTAAAACGCCTGTAATTTCTGGAGCGCCGTAGAAACCTAGTGAGCCACCGCTCTGAAAATACTTTTGTGCTTTTATCATTGCACCTCTATTCTTGAAGCATAGAGCGATTTGTTTCCATGCGCTTCCTGATTTTCCTCTCTCAGAAGGATAATAATAAGCCTGATTTGAGTTCTCGGTGTCACAGACAACGTTGTTGAAAGACTGAATTTGGGCAACAGATTGCGAAATTGCGCTCGAACTGGACAAAACATTAGCAAGCGAGTGGTCTGCTCTTGCTACTTTTCCTGAATTTATCCAAACCCCCGTTGTTAGAACGGCGAGAGAAAAGATACTAACGAAATGTTTATTCATTTTCGAGACTGATGGAGAAAAATTGTATCCAGTTATTTTATGGGAAATATTGACGAATGCGGACTCTGAACTAGCGCAAAGCCCATGCTTGGATTTTGCCGGAGTAGCCGAGCAGTCATGCATTTACCTTCGTAAACTTTCACAAGCAATGCCATCTCGATCTCGATCCAACCTAAAACGATCGCCTGGATAGGCATCAAACACCCTTTGTGCTTCAGCTTGTGTCCTGAAGTCACTACAGTTGTAGTTTCTTGTTGGCTTAGGCTGTAGTGCTGGCGATCCAAGAGTTCGCCTAGTCACGCTGGTGTTCAATGGCTGAGTCTGTGGTCTAGCATTCGCGCTAGCTGAACCAGACTTTCGGTAAACCCACGGCATCACCGGATTAGCCTGCGCCCACAGCCCTAGCCGCCGTTGTTTGACTTGAGCTTCTGCTCAGAGGAGGCGATCGCGTAGCTCAGGACAGCCTTTGAGATACTGACGATAAACGACGGCTTGCCCCTCTTGGACTAGGGCGAGGTTAATGGAGGTGCTGCCAGTGTAGACTTTGGCAACGCTGCGACCATAACGGTCAGTATCAGCAATCCGTAGCGTGACAGCTTGACCAACGGG
>JBGSVR010000373.1:0-1954 GCA_041752855.1 Thermosynechococcaceae cyanobacterium | reverse complement strand
GGCAATGAGCATAGTGCCCTGGTGTTCTGGAATGAATGCCTGCACCGCAGACGGAAGCCCTGCTTTGCGCGCCATGACCAGCCCTTGCTCAACGTGCTGGCGAATCAGATGGGCGCTCAGCCACGGGTCATTTAGGTCGGTGTGCTTATTAGGGCAGCCAAACTGGTTTTCAATAAACGCCTGAGGGTCATGCATTTTACCAATGTCGTGGTAGAGCGTCCCTGTTCTGACTAGCTCTACGTTGCAGTGAAGGGCGCGTGCCCCTGCCTCTGCCAAGGTGGTGACAAACTGCGTATGCTGAAAGGTACCAGGAGCCTGCTCTGCAAGCTGTTTGAGGAGGGGACGGTTGGGGTTGGCTAACTCCGCTAGGCGGATGGGCGTAATGAGGTCAAAGAGCTTTTCGAGGTAGGGGCTAACGCCTAAAGCAATAATGCACCAGCCGACACCAATCAGTCCCTGCCGCAGGGCGGACACTGTCAGACTGAAAATGCCTAAGGTGTTGGTGCCGCCCAGAAGAATGCCGTAGGCGATCGCCTGAACCACCCCCAGCACCAGCCCAACCCGCGCTAACTCCTCCCGCGATCTGGCGTGGCTGGCGAGAACGCTGCCCACGAGGCTTCCGAGGGCAATTGCGGTAAAGGTAGGCCAGACGGCTGACGGTAGACCAAAGGGGACTAACACCCCCAATAGAACCACGACAACGGCTCCCATGATGGATCCGTAAAAGGTGCCCACCAGTAGACCCACAGCAGGCAGCGTTGTGTAGGTGACTTCCGTTAGACCAATCATGAGAGGGACACTCAGCGCCAGAATCAACACCAACGCCGTATCGCTATGACACCAGCGCTGATGAGACCACCGTTGGTAGTAGCGTCGTCTCATCCAAGCAAATAGCCCTAGGGCCGCGCCAACCGCTAGGCCAGTCGTCATCAGCCCTTCGACATTGACCCGCCGCTCACTCAGATTAAGGCTATCGAGGAGTGCAAAGTTTGCCGAAGTAATGCGCTGATTTTTCCAGACGATTACCTCACCTTTGCGAATGGGCACCTGAATGGGCTGAATTTGCTGAGCAGCCTGCTCTTGCTGCCGCAGCGTTTCTGCGGGGTCAATCACGAGGTTAGAGCGCAGCACAACGGGCAAAAGCTGAATTGCGGCTTTTTGGTGAGGAAGGCTCCAGTCACTCACTTGAGTCGCTACGGCATTTTTGGTTACGTCAGCCAGCAGCCCAGGCGCAACCCCTTGAGACAACATTCGCCGTAGAACGACCTTTAACTTTTTCTGCAAAGGTTCCCAGTCGGAATCGGGAAGGTCAAGGATAGGCTCAATTTGTAGATTTGCCAACTGTGCCGCGATGGATCGCTGTGCCAGTGCATAGCGGTCGTGGGATTGGATGATGACCTGACGCATATTTCCCCATTGAGGGGTTGTGCCGACTTTACGGTAAGCTGCGCTGAGTTCGGCTAAAATTCGCTGGTGTTCTGGCGATTGATCGCGCTTAACAGAATTATTTTCAGAAACACTGCGATCTTCAGCATTTTTGAGTAGCGCCTCTAACTGCGGCAGACTCATACGCCTGAGCGCGATTTGAACCTCCGTTGAAAGGGCTGTGCTGGGCAAAAAAGGAAAGGGTTTGGTCAGCGTGCGTAAAGCTTCCGCCTGGGTTATAAGCGTTGCAAAGTCACGCTCAATGGTTTCGGTGAGGGGCTGACTGAGGGCAAACACATTCAGCGCGGATTGTTTAGCGGCCTTACGCACCGCTGCGGTTGCAATTTTGTCTTCGACAATGATGGTTTGAGGGGCATAAATGGTCTGGGGCGATCGCGTATTAACGGTAAGCTGCGGCTCGTTATAAAACCGATATCCAATGGTGCCAGTCAGTGCGAGTAGTGCCACAAGCCCCATCAAAATCGACCGACGAGAGACGGCGCGAGTCTCGACGGGAAACTGACAAGGC
>JBGSVR010000372.1:0-10320 GCA_041752855.1 Thermosynechococcaceae cyanobacterium | reverse complement strand
ATAGCCAATTCTAAACCCACCCATGTTGTAGGACTTAGAGAAGGTAAAAAACTCAATCGAGCAGTTGAGATCGCAGTCTGCCTGAAGCACCGACGGCATGGGCTGCGCGGTAAAGGCTAAATCCACATAGGGGAAATCATGCACTAGCACAATGCCGTGGGCTTGGCAAAAGTATACAGCTCGCTGAAAAAAGTCGAGGGTAGCGATCGCCGTCGTCGGGTTGTGAGGGTAGCTCAGCACCATCATTCGCGCCTTTTGCACCACATCTGACGGGATGTCTTCAAAGACAGGCAAAAAGTGATTTTCTGCTTTCAGCGGCATGGGATGCACCTTCCCTCCTGCTAAATAAACCCCGCCAGCATGGGAAGGATAACCTGGATCTTGCAGCAGCGCGTAGTCCCCTTGGTTAAGGATGGCAAGGGGTAAATGGGCAGTCCCTTCTTGAGAGCCAATGAGGGGCAAGACCTCGGTTTCTGGATCTACGGCAATTCCAAATTTTTTCTCGTACCAGTTTGCCGCTGCTTCACGAAACGGTCGGGTGCCGTGGAACAGCAGGTAGCCGTGGGTACTGGGGTCTAAGAGCGATCGCCCAATGACATCTAAGATTCGAGATGAAACGGGCAGGTCAGAAGAGCCAAGGGAGAGGTCAATAATCTCTTGACCCTTGGTACGTGCCAACTGCTTGGCCTGATCCATCTCGGCAAACACATTGGACTTAAACGAAAGAAGACGATTGGCTAACTGCATAAAGTATTAGGCTCAGCTTCTCAGTCAGGTGAGCCTTTAAGTGAAACATCTATAAAACCAGGGTTTAGAAAGAGCGGTAATTACCTTAAACGTTGCCTAACCCTTAAGACCTAGGGTGCATACACAAGTCTTAAAGTTTCCACTCCGTAAAGGTTTTTGCCATAACCCAATTCATGAATCCCCTCTCGGGAGGGGCAGGGGTGGGTTAGTCCGTTGCGCCATGACTAACCCACCCCGCCCTACGGGCACCCCTCCGAGGAGGGGATTTTTTTAGACTTATGTGTACACCGTAGCTCTTAAGACGGAGGCTGCTGCTGCATTTGCGCTCGGATCTTTTCAAGTTCCGCATCCACCGCCGCTTTAGGAATATTCGCCACGGCCTCATCCGCCGCAGGCAGTGCGCCCTGAGCCTGGGGCGTTCCTGCAATAGACTTGGGGTTTGGATCCATACTCGCCCTAAGCTGCTCTAGCTCGAAATCGACGTCGCTGCCGCCTTCTAAGGCCGCAAACTTATCAGCTAAAGAGTCTCCGGCTAACTCCGAAACTGCTGCTGACTTGGCCTCCATCTCTAAGACCTTTTCTTCCATTCGGTCAAAAGTGCTGGTTGCCGAATCCAAGTTAATTTGACCCATCGCCGAGCTAATTTTCTCGGTCGCTTGGGCAGCTCTGGCTCTGGCTTTGAGCATATCTTTCTTGGTTTTGGCTTCAGCAATCTTGCTTTCAAGCCCCATCATGCCCTTGCGCATGGTGTCTACTTGCCCAGAAGACTGATCGAGCTGCTGTTTTAGGCTGGTCGCAGTAGTTGCAAAGGTTTGCTTACGGGCAAGGGCTTCACGGGCAAGAGCCTCATCCCCTTTTTGGAGTGCTAGCTGCGCCCGTCGATACCATTCATCGGACTGGGTTTGGGCTTGGTTATACTGCTGCTCTAGCCGCTTTTGAGAGGCGATCGCCCCAGCCACAGCCTGTCGCAGCTTCACCAAGTCTTCCTGCATGTCAATAACGGTCTGCTCCAGAATTTTTTCTGGATCTTCTGCCGCGCTGACCGTTGCGCTGATATTAGAGCGAAGAACCCGACCGATCCGATCAAATAAGCCCATGATGTCGCACTTCCTTCATCAAATTGTTCAACAGCCTGTTTCTAAAGGCAAAATATCTGCGTAGAGAGACGCACCGCGTAAGCCCCCAAACCCATTTTAACTTTAGCTTGTATGGCATTGGTATTGCTAAAGCCGATCATAAGGCACCATCGCCCATCAAACCGTTTGAGCCAAACGAAATGACGTCCAGCGGTTAGCTTTGAGCCATATTAGTTTTGAGCCACAATAGAAGCCGGAAAACCCTGGTTCTTTAGCTCATTCACCATCTGTTGCGCCTGCTGAAGACTCTCTAAGTCAGCAAGCTGAATGCGCTGTTGACCATCCACCACCGCAATAAAGGCATCGGGCACAAGCTGTCGAGCAGTCTGAAGGGACGC
The DNA here is from genome assembly GCA_041752855.1 of Thermosynechococcaceae cyanobacterium. Classification (GTDB taxonomy): domain Bacteria; phylum Cyanobacteriota; class Cyanobacteriia; order Thermosynechococcales; family Thermosynechococcaceae; genus JAAURS01. The sequence goes on along the minus strand of JBGSVR010000372.1, from coordinate 8,099 downwards.
TTGACTATCGGTCGCCAGCACAACATAGCGCGACGCATTGGGATTAATGGGAGCGGCTGGGGTTGCGGAGGGTGTGGGCGTAACAGCAGTATTCGCAGCACTGGGCAAAGGCGATGGCGATACAGGTGTTGACACCAGAGGCTGAGGCGTTGGCACAGAAACGGGCTTTAAAGAAAACCATCGCATCGCTAAAACCCCTAAGAAACCAGCCAATGCCAGCAGTCCTAAAATCAGTAGCGTAACCCCTGAGATCACCACCCAAGACCGTTTTGCATCAGTTGTGCCGTCTTCAACTGGGGTAATCTCAGCCTTTGCTGGATCGTCTAAGTGCTTAAGCAGTGCTTCTGAAGACTCTAAGTAATCTTCAATCGACGGGTCTAAAAACTGATCAAAGGCTTTAGGCTCAGCCGTTAGCTCCGCACCATAAGATTCTGGAAGCGTTTCAATCTCATCTTCCGTTTCAATAACGGCAGTCATTTCTTGTTCTGCTGCCTCTGTGGGTACAGAGCGATCATCGGATTGGCTCAAGGAGCCACCCAAAACCTCTTCTGATGCATCGTCGTGCCCAAATGGCTCTAAGGCTAAATCAAAAGATTGCAGCGCTGAAGCTTCTAGTTCTGCACTGGGGAGTGTAGCCAGTGCCATACTCTCTTGACTCTGGCGGTTGCGATAGAGCGCGAGTTCTGACTCTAAAGAGAGGTCTAGACAGGCGATCGCCGCTTTAAGTTCTTTGGGCAATATTACGGGTTGGTTCTCGACAGACATACGCTTCCACTCTAGATTGCCGCTTTTGGCCTCTTCAGCTTTGCACTAAGTTTAGACATAACTCAAGCCCTACTGCTGAGTCGCACTAGTCCACAGCGCTCGGCTAGGCTTATGAGTACTTACCGATGCGATTTGCAAAGCCCTATGGACTCCCTCACCGCCGCAACTTTACAGAAGGCTTTTCCGCCAAAGCTCCCAATCTTAACCATCTTACGGTTAGGGCTGTTTCAAATGGGGTTAGGCATTATGTCTATCCTTACCCTAGGCGTTCTTAATCGCGTCCTTATTGACCCCGCATTTCTTGCCATTCCCGCAACCATTGCAGGGGGAACCTTGGCAATGTATCAATTTGTCTCTCCCATTCGGGTCTGGGTGGGTCAACTTTCAGACTCTAAGCCGCTGCTCGGCACCCATCGTACCGGATACATCTGGACTGGCACAACGCTGTTTACGCTGTGCGCGTTTGGTGCGGTTCAGGTGATGTGGTGGTTAGCCGATAGCCTAGAGCAAAACGGATGGTCGCCCACCACTTATGGGTGGGTGGGTTTGCTTGCGCTAATGTTTGCCTTTTATGGGGTGTGCGTCAGCTTCAGCTCTACGCCCTTTGCCGCGCTGTTAGTCGATGTGTCTGACGAAGACAACCGCTCTAAAGTGGTGGGCATTGTATGGGCCATGCTGATGGTGGGCATTGTGATTGGCGCAGTAACAAGTGGGGTTTTGCTCAAGGGGCTAACGCCAGAAACCCTGCAAAGTTCTATCAATCGGCTGTTTGTGGTGTTACCCGCCTGCGTGGTGGGGTTGGCCTTCACCGCCACAGTTGGGGTTGAAAAACGCTACTCACGCTACGGGTATCGGTCAGCGATCGCCGGACGGGAAGATCAAATTACCTTCAGGGCTGCCCTTCGTATTCTGACCGCCAGCCGTCAGACAGGCATTTTCTTTTCTTTTTTGGTGCTGATGACCGTAGGGCTATTTATGCAGCAGCCAATCCTAGAACCCTATGGCGGCGAGGTGTTTGGCATGACAGTTTCTCAAAGTACGCAGCTCAATGCGTTTTGGGGTATTGGCACGCTCATTGGCATTACCGCCACCGGATTTTTGATTGTGCCGCGCTGGGGCAAACAGGCGACCGCGCGCTTTGGCTGTAGAGTCGTTGCGGTCTGTTTTGTGGGCGTGATTGCGGTGGGGTTTACGCACTCTCAGGCGGCGTTGCAATTTGCCATGATTGCTTTAGGGCTGGGCTATGGCCTTGTCACCAATAGCGCCGTTAGCCTCATGCTTGACTTGACCGCCGCCGAAACCGCCGGAACGTTTATTGGGGCGTGGGGATTGGCTCAGGCCATGTCTCAAGCGAGTGCAACCGTAGTGGGCGGTGCCTTACTCGATGTGGGGCGATCGCTCTTCGGCAGTAGCCAGCCCCTTTTTGCTTATGGTCTGGTGTTTACCCTAGAGGCGCTACTGATGCTGGTCGCCGTCGTCATGCTCGATAAAGTCAACGTGATAGAGTTCCGCGATCGCACCCAGGTCGAAATCTCAAGCATCCTTGCCCAGACGCTGGACGACTAACGCAAATGCCTGATTCTGTAGATTGAACCCTGACCTGCGTCATCAAACTTAACGGCGTTTTTACACTTCGTAATATTACAGCCCTTCAGAACAGGTTACTAAGTTAAAGAGAGACGCTTTGCCAAGCTCTCAAAAGCAGGGTGAACGCCTCTAGAAAATGCTTTAGCAAAAGTCCTACACATTTGTTAAAGAACAAAAGATAGGGACGCGAATCGTTCTAATGTAAAAGTTAATTTCTTAAAATTTTGACAACATCGTCCCAGTGACCTTCTCACCCAAGCTGAAGCAACTCAGATTGAGTGATTAAGAAACTTGTATCGTTCTTCGTCATGATTAGCGCAGTAATTTGAAGGGAGCCTTCGAAAGCAGATGATTGTAAAGGCAAGTGGAGGAAGCTCAGTCGCACGCCCACAGTTGTACCAAACTGTCCCCGTTGCGACCATCATTCAAGCGGAGCAGCAAGACCGCTTTTTACAGCAGGGTGAGCTAAATGAACTGTCTATCTATCTCAGTTCTGGCGTTAAGCGCCTAGAGATTGCGGCAGTTTTAGCTCAAAACGCTGAGGTTATTGTTTCTCGCGCCGCCAACCGCATTTTTACAGGTGGCTCGCCAATGGCTTACTTAGAGAAGCCACCTGTGCCAGAGCGAGAGTTGGCAATGGTTGGCGGCGGCAGCGCTGCCCAAGCTCAAAAAATGGGCACAACCACCTATGTCGAATCTAAGGGTAACTCCATTGGGAGCGCCTTTAGGTCACTGCTGCGTTCGTCCTCGATTGGTGGCCCCACCCCTCCAGGCTTTCGGCAGATTAATATTTCGCGCTACGGACCCGAGCGGATGCAGAAGTCTCTGCGTGACCTAAGCTGGTTTTTGCGCTACACCAGCTATGCGATCGTGGCAGGCGACCCCAATATTATTGCGGTCAACGTCCGGGGCTTACGAGAAATTATTGAAAACGCCTGTTCGACCGATGCGACGCTTGTGGCATTGCAAGAAATGGGTGGAGCCGCAATTTCTTACTTCAGTAGTGACGCAGAGGCTCAGGCCGTTGTTCTTCAATACTTTGAAGTTTTAATTACCGAGTTTAAGGCCGCTACACCTTCCGATAAAGTTCGCAAGGGTGGCTCTAGCGCTCAGCAGGGCTTACGCCTACCGCAGATTTATTCCAACGCTGCGGAGCGTCGAGCGAAATATGCCATGAAGCCCGGTCTGTCATCTTCAGAGAAGAATGAAATTGTAAGAGCGGCCTACCGTCAAGTCTTTGAGCGGGATATCACAAAAGCCTATAGCCTCTCTATTTCTGACCTGGAATCTAAGGTCAAAAATGGCGAAATCTCCATGAAGGAGTTTGTACGCCGCCTTGCAAAATCGCCACTTTACCGCAAGCAGTTCTATGAGCCGTTTATCAATAGCCGCGCCTTAGAGCTTGCATTCCGGCATATTTTAGGTCGTGGCCCTAGCAGCCGCGAAGAAGTTCAGCGCTATTTTTCCATTGTCTCTACGGGTGGCTTGTCTGCTCTGGTGAATGCTCTGGTCGATTCCCAAGAGTATTCTGATTACTTTGGCGAAGAAACCGTCCCGTACCTTCGTGGTTTGGGTCAAGAAGCGCAAGAGTGCCGCAACTGGGGCGCTCAGCAAAATCTGTTGCGGTACAGCGCACCTTTCCGCAAAACGCCTGAATTTTTGACAGTGTTTGCTTCTCAAGATCAGCCACTGCCCGACCAGCACGTCTACGGCGTCGGCAACGATCCGCTAGAGATTCAGTTTGGCGCAATCTTCCCGAAAGAAACCCGCAACCCGACCGCAGGCTCTGCGCCCTTCGGCAAAGATACGCGCCGGATTTTGATTAATCGTGGCCCTGGTATCAACAGCCAGGTCAGCAGTCCTGAAGCAAGAGGCATTGCGCCCAGTACCCTAGGACCTAAAGTGTTCAAGCTTGATCAGGTGCCTAGCTTTAACCAAAAAATTGGCAAGCGCACAGCTACCAATAAAGGGGTTAGCGTCAAGTTCTCAGAAAGCTCTACTCAGGCCATCATCCGAGCGACCTACCTACAGGTGTTTGGTCGTGACCTTTATGACGGTCAGCGCCAAAAGGTTGCCGAAATCAAGCTTGAGAATGGTGACATCACCATGAAAGAGTTTGTGCGGATTCTGGCAAAGTCTAACGTCTTCCGCAGCATGTACTGGACACCGCTGTATGTCTGCAAGGCGATCGAGTATATTAACCGTCGCCTTTTAGGTCGCCCAACCTATGGTCGCCAAGAGATGAACCGCTACTTCGACCTGTGTGCCAAAAAGGGCTTTTACGCCCTGGTTGATACGATCATCGACAGTAAAGAATACGAAACCGCCTTTGGTGAAGATACCGTTCCTTACGAGCGCTATCTAACTCCTGCGGGTCTTTCTATGCGAACCATTCGTGGTGGTGCAACGGCAACAATGGCGCTGGCTGCTAAGGCTGAACCGACTCCTCGCTTTATTGAGCTTGGCGTGGCTCACAATCAGCCTGCTGAATCTCAAATTCAGAGTCGGGTTGGGCAAGGTGTAAGCAAGCAGCGTGAGCAAACCAAGGTCTTCAAGCTGACGGGTACGGTTGATAAGACCGCTCTCAAGGCATTGACCCAAGCTGCCTATCGCCAAATCTTTGAGCGCGATCGCAATCCGTTCAGCATTCAAAACGACTTCTCGGTTCTCGAAGTTAAGCTCAGCAATGGCGACATCAGCGTCAAAGAGTTTATTGAAGGGATTGGGATATCGCCGCTGTACGTCAAAGAGTTCTATACGCCATTCCCGAATACCAAGGTGATTGAGCTAGGCACCAAACACTTCCTAGGACGTGCCCCCCTAGACCAAGCTGAGATCCGGTTCTATAACCAAATTTTGGCAAAGGATGGCATTAAGGCGTTCATTCGTGCCATGGTGAACAGCGTCGAATACTCGCAATTCTTTGGTGAAGATACGGTGCCCTACCGACGCTTCCCAACGTTGCCTGCCGCAAACTTCCCCAACACGGAGCGGCTATACAACCAGCTCACGAAGCAGGACGACAGTATTGTGGTTCCGAGCTTCTCGCAGGTGTAACGTTCTCGTTACAAAATTTCGCTAATTTTATGCCTTTTGGCAAAGTAGCCCATGTATTTCTCAAAAATGAGGAGTACATGGGTTTTTGACGAGAAATCTTGTTAGATTAGAGACTGATTCAATTATTCTCTAAACCCTTGCTGAGCCTACGTTTTTTACTTTTTTGCTTCAGTCTGAGAGCAGAGTTTTAAAAAGTGTTACAGCTTTGTAGGTATTGCTACCGAAATACCGGAAAATGATTGCGGTAGGGAGCTGACCTTGAGTTACTTTACTGAACTCAAAGAGCAGCATCACTTTCGGTTGACGATGGGTGTGGATGAGCATTTGCTTAGACGCAAGCAGGCCGAAAGTTCCCATCCATAATAAAGAGATTTTTTACGCGTAGCGATACCGTAGAGTCCCTTAAAATAGTTTTGTTGATCTTTCTTAACTAGAGGAATCCATCAATGAGTGTAGTCACGAAGTCAATCGTGAATGCGGATGCTGAAGCCCGCTACCTAAGCCCCGGCGAATTGGATCGCATTAAAGGGTTTGTCTCCAGTGGCGAACGCCGTCTGCGTATTGCTCAAGTTTTGACCGAAAACCGTGAGCGCATTGTTAAAGGCGCTGGCGATCAGCTTTTCCAAAAGCGTCCTGATGTTGTTTCTCCCGGTGGCAATGCCTACGGCGAAGAAATGACTGCCACCTGCCTCCGTGACCTTGACTACTACCTGCGTCTTGTCACCTACGGCGTTGTCTCTGGCGACGTTACCCCCATCGAAGAAATTGGGATTGTGGGCGTTAAGGAAATGTACAATTCCTTGGGTACTCCCATTCCTGCCGTTGCTGAAGGCGTGCGCGCTATGAAGGGCGTCTCTGCTTCTTTGCTTTCTGGTGAAGATGCTGCTGAAGCAGGTGCTTACTTCGATTTCGTCATCGGTGCAATGCAGTAATTTCTAACTGCGATCGCTGCTCTAATAACGATTGAATTTAAGATTTCAAGGTAGATTAGGAAACGAAATTATGCAAGACGCAATTACCGCTGTTATTAACGCTTCTGACGTTCAGGGGCAGTATCTAGACTCTTCTGCGCTAGAGAAGCTCAAAGGCTACTTCCAAACGGGCGAACTCCGCGTTCGGGCTGCTTCTGTAATCAGCGCCAATGCCGCAACTATCGTTAAAGAAGCTGTTGCAAAGTCTTTGCTGTACTCAGACATCACCCGTCCCGGCGGAAACATGTACACCACTCGTCGCTATGCAGCCTGCATTCGTGACTTGGACTACTACCTCCGCTATGCAACCTATGCAATGCTTGCTGGCGATGCATCCATCTTGGATGAGCGCGTCCTCAACGGCCTCAAAGAAACCTACAACTCCTTGGGCGTTCCTGTTACCGCAACGGTACAGGCCATCCAAGCAATGGGTGAAGTGACTGCCGGACTTGTTGGCCCCGATGCTGGCAAAGAAATGGGCGTGTACTTCAGCTACATTTGCTCTGGCTTGAGCTAAGCAATTGAGGTCTTAAGATCTCATTTTGATTCAGTAGGGGTCTGGGAAATTGAGGGTGAAGGCTAGCTTGTTAAAGACTAATCTCCGGTAGCAATATAGAGGTTGGTTTTGACAGTCTGGTTTTTATCTTGAGTTCCCAGACCTTCGCTATGTTTGCAGCAGAAATATTACAGTGCCAACAGACAGATAGGAGAAGGTTAAATTATGCGGATGTTTAAGGTGACAGCTTGTGTGCCTAGCCAAACCCGGATTCGCACTCAGCGAGAATTACAAAATACCTATTTTACAAAACTGGTTCCTTACGATAACTGGTTTACCGAGCAGCAGCGCATCATGAAGATGGGCGGCAAAATTGTGAAGGTTGAACTTGCAACGGGCAAGCCTGGGGCAAATACTGGCTTGAGCTAATGCTTGATTGATTGATATATCTTTATGTTTGCTGTATGAGGGAGGTTAGCAATGCTAACCTCCCTTAATGCGTTTGATGTTTAGCCCTAATGACTATAGGCTGGTGATCGCTTTCCATTTTACGTAAATCTGGTGAGATCGCCGGCTCAAAAGCTCTGCCTGATTTCAGCGATAACTGTTTTTAGAGGTGGAATTCCAGATTCAACAGTAGACCAAACAACAGCGACATCAATTCCCCAATATTCATGAACCAAAACATCTCTCATCCCAGCAATAGATTGCCAGGGAACCTGTGGATATCGTTCACGAATTTCATTGGGGATTCTCTTGACAGCTTCTCCTAAAATTTCAATCAATTTGGTGACAGCTAAAACTTTTTCTCGATTGCCTTGAAACTGATCAAAGTCAACCCCATCCGTAAAAGATTCAATGTCAGCAATAGCCTCCAAAATATCATCCAGATAGTCTGACAATGAGCGTTTCGTCATATATAAACTACTTCGGATAAGACCTTCGCTTGAATTCTCGGTTTCAGTCCATTTTTTGTCACCAAATCAACCTTCAAGCCGACTTGTCTACTAAGGTAGCTTCGCAGTTCCACAAGTTGGAATAAAGTTGGAGCCTGCTCATAATCAATCAAAATATCTAGATCGCTCTCCGCCGTTTGTTCTCCCCTCGCATAGGAGCCAAAAATACCTAGCCTCGTCACCTGATATTGCTCTCGCAATAGCGGCTTACTCTGACGCAAAACTTGCTTAAAATCATCTAATGTCTTCATCGTTTCTCCATCAGCG
>JBGSVR010000371.1:0-6026 GCA_041752855.1 Thermosynechococcaceae cyanobacterium | reverse complement strand
CGTAGGAGTTTTGCTGCTGAATTTAGGAGGGCCAGAGCAACTCAGTGATGTCCGTCCCTTTTTGTACAACCTATTTTCAGATCCTGAAATTATTCGCATTCCCTTTCCTTGGCTTCAAAAACCCCTCGCCTGGTTTATTTCTACCAGCCGCTCTCAGAAATCTCAAGAAAACTATAGGCAAATTGGCGGTGGCTCCCCCCTGCGACGCATTACAGAAGAGCAGGCTAATGCGCTTCAAACGAACCTGCGGGGCAAAGGGCTAGACGCATCGGTTTATATCGGGATGCGCTACTGGAATCCCTTTACCGAAGAGGCGATCGCCCAAATCAAAGCAGACGGCATCGAAGAACTGGTGGTACTGCCGCTCTACCCGCAGTTTTCTATCAGCACCAGTGGTTCTAGCTTTCGGCTGCTCGAAGACCTTTGGAACGCAGACCCTGAACTTCAAAAGATCAAGTACACCGTCATTCCCTCTTGGTATGACCGCCCTGGCTACGTCGAGTCGATGTCTGATCTACTGCGCCAAGAGCTAGACCAGTGTGCAGATCCTGAGAAGGCCACCATCTTTTTTAGCGCCCATGGGGTGCCCGTTAGCTATGTCACAGAAGCAGGCGACCCCTACCAAGCTGAAATTGAGGGCTGCACAGCACTCATCATGAAAACACTCAACCGACCCAACCCACACGTTTTGGCTTATCAGAGCCGCGTCGGCCCTGTAGAATGGCTACAACCCTATACTGAAGACAAGCTTGAAGAATTAGGAGAAGAAGGTGTTAAAGAACTTGTCGTGGTGCCCGTTAGCTTTATTTCTGAGCATATTGAGACACTCCAAGAAATTGATATGGAGTACCGCGAACTGGCACAAGAAGCAGGAATCGAGCATTTCCGGCGGGTGCCCGCCCTTAATACCTATCCCAAGTTCATCAATGACTTAGGCGATATGGTCATCGAGGCATTGCGCGACCCATCCGTCGCATTTGCCGAAGTTCTACGCCCTGGCAAGGAAGTCAAAATGTATCCTCAAGAGCGTTGGGAGTGGGGGTTAACCTCCGCCGCAGAGCGCTGGAACGGTCGCCTTGCCATGTTGGGCTTTATTGCTTTAATGATTGAAGTCGTGAGCGGTCAAGGGCCACTCCATGCGATCGGCCTGCTCTAGGTTTGGCAAGTCTTTTAGCCCTAGCGCGCTACTTGTATCGCGCTAGGGTAACTTCTAGCGTGCTCAACAGGGTGTGTCCGGTCATTAGGCTACTGGACCAATAATAATGGTCGCTATCTATTCGGTAAAACCGCTCAAGACCAATGCGCCGTTCGCGATCGCCCAAAACCCAAAACCGCTGCACAATCGAGTCTGGCATTAGCCAGCCTTCACCTTCGGTCTGTCCATACTGGCTGTGCTGTAGTACAAACGTGTACTGCTGCTGCGCTGCTGCTGTACCAATATGCCCCCGATACTGAAGCGTAATATCAGTGGTATCTCCGGCTGTATTTGTCCCTGCTTCACTCACCAAAGACGGACGCGAGATTTTACCCACCAGGCTAAACCACTCGTCGCTATTCCATACCACCATGATCTTCCCCTGTACCGGAACGCAGGGGCCTTCACGATCCAGTAGCCAATGCCCTTGAAGCTTCCAACGCCCGTCCGCCATTAAAAACGTATGGTCAGCAGCAGCGGCAGACGGAGCCGATTTTTCAGCAAAGTTGATTGACATCTCAGGCAGGTTCTCAAGCAAGAGGGACAGCAGCAGCGTTCAGTAGCATTGCCTAAGGAATGAGAATTAAAATAACATCCAGGCTTTGTAGGGTCGGGTTTAGCCGATACTGCATCGGAGAATGCTAAATATATCGGCAAAACCCGCCCTGACATACACGAGATTTATCTAAAAATTGGACGTTATTTAATTCACAAGCCTAAGGCACTCAAAACAAGGTTAAGGATGCTGAAACATTGCGGCTTGACTTAGTTTGCCCTTCCGCTGAATCAGAGACGCATCGGGTGCTAAATGCGTTTGCCACTGAATGCTTAAGACCCTGCCCCCCAAGGCACATGAATATCGCCTAAAAGAACCGCCTGTGTTGCGCCCGTGGCAGAGGGCAGATTTCCCGAAATTCCTAGAATGCGCCAGTGTGCCAGCACCGCAAAGGCGATCGCCTCTTTTGCATCGGCATTAACCCCCACGTCATCCGTGGTCAACACCGGAATCGCATCGGTGAGCAATGTCTGGATTCGTTTCCGTAGATAGACATTGCGGCTGCCTCCGCCACAAAGCAAAACCTGATCTGGCATAACGTCTAAAAACGTCCGGTAGCTGTGGACGATGGAGGCCGCCGTTAATTCCGTGAGGGTGGCTAATATATCTGCCTCGCTGAGCTGATGCTCTTGGGCATCTTGAAGACACGCCTGCAAATACGCAGGGCTAAACAACTCTCGCCCTGTTGACTTAGGCGGTGACTGCTGAAAAAACGGCTGCTGAAGCCAGCGCTCGACCAATGACTGACAGATTGCGCCCTGCGCTGCCCATTGCCCTCCGGCATCATAGGTTTGCTGCCCCTGAGTAAACTGAGAAACGGCTAGATCTAACAGCACATTGCTAGGCCCTGTATCCCAACCCTTGACGTTTGCGCCTAGGTCAACTGCTGAGTTGAGGGGTGGCAATACCGCCACATTCCCGATGCCCCCTAGGTTTTGGACACACCGCCGCAAAGTAGGATGGCTCAGTAAGCACACGTCTATTTTGGGCACCAGCGGCGCACCCTGCCCGCCAGCGGCAATATCCGCAGCGCGAAAGTTGCTGACGGTTTTGGTACCCGTGACGTGGGCAATGACATCGCCACGACCCAGTTGAAGGCTATAGCCCAACTGCCCTAATTGAGGCGGACGATGGAATACGGTCTGACCATGGGAACCAATGAGCGTTGCTTTAACAGCATGAGCAGATTGGATAGCGATCGCCGCGTCTGCAAAGGCTTGGGCGATCGCATCATCCAAGGTCGCCAGCCGCTCCACAGACAAAGGAGAACCTGCACAAACCTCTAGGATTTGCGATCGCAAACTAGGGCTATAAGCATAGGTTTCAAATGCAACCAGATCCACCGCCAAATCCCGCTCAGTGCCAGCAATATCCACCAGCACCGCATCAATGCCATCCACCGATGTACCGCTCATCAACCCAACAATCCGCTGCATGGCGCACCCCAACAAAACCTCTCTCAGTTGTAGCACCCAGACATAAGTTCACGATATTTTACATCGGTTGCCGTAATGCTCCTTTAGACGTGGGGATCGAGGTTAAATTCACAACTTTTAATCTAATCCTTCGAGATAGAACGCCATAACCCTACTTTTTGGCGATTATTTGTGAGCTTAGCAATTTCTGATAAAATATTACAAAAGTTAAGATTTTAATAAATCCCTCATGACTTTACTAATTGTTGGTGCTACCGGAACCTTGGGCAGACAAATTGCGCGTCGAGCCTTAGACGAGGGATACGAGGTTCGCTGCTTGGTTCGGAGCGCCAGAAAAGCATCATTTTTAAAAGAATGGGGTGCCCATCTGATTCAGGGGAACCTGTGCAATCCATCCACTTTAAACTTGGCCTTAGAAGGCGTAACCGCCATCATTGATGCCGCCACCACTCGCGCCACCGATAGCCAAAGTTTGCGGGAAGTAGATTGGGATGGCAAAGTCACCCTTATTAAGGCGGCAAAAGCAGCAGGCATCGAACGATTTATCTTCTTCTCTATCATGGGTGCAGATCGATACCCAAACGTCCCCCTGATGGATATTAAGAACTGTACGGAAGCATTCTTGAAAGAATCGGGGCTTAACTACACCATTTTGCGACCCTGCGGGTTTTTCCAGGGGCTGATTGGTCAATACTGCATTCCCATCCTTGAAAATCAGTCTGTGTGGGTGACAGGGGAAGAAACGCCTATGGCCTACATGGATACCCAAGATATTGCTCGTTTTGCCGTCCAAGCCCTCAAAAAAGAAGCCACCTATCGCAAAGCCTTTGATTTATCTGGCCCTAAAGCTTGGACAGCCGAACAGGTTATTAAGCTCTGTGAGCAGGCTTCGGAAAAAGAAGCGAAAGTGTCTCGCATTCCGGTAGGCGTTTTGAAAGGGCTGCAAAAATTTGTCGGCTTTTTTCAGTGGGGATGGAGCGCGGCGGAGCGTTTAGCGTTTACTGAGGTAATCACCTCAGGGCAACCCCTCAATTCTCCGATGGATGAGGTTTACACTGCGTTTGAAATTGAGCCAGACAGCATTGCAACCCTTGAACCCTATATGCAAGACTATTTTAATCGCATTCTCAAAAAGCTTAAAGAGATCGATTACGATAAGCAGCAGCAAAAGACTAAGAAAAAGCGATCGCCATTTAAGTCGTCTCAGTCTACCTAAGTCGATTGACCTTAAATTAGGTTTAGATGCCCTGCATCTACCAGTTACCGATCTTAAAAGCAGAATAACGGTAGAGGCCGAATTTCGTGGGGAAAGCCGGAATTGTTTATAACGACAACAAGCCTGTTGCCTGTAATACGGCAAAAGACATTACCCATCATCTTAAAGCTGCGGGGTGGGATGTTGTTTTAGCAACGGGCATCGGCGGTATTTTGGGCTACTCTCGGCCTGAGGTTCCGGCCTGCTACTCCCAAATTGAAAACATGGTGCCCCCTGGTTTTGATGAAGAGATGTCCTTTGCCATTGTGCTAGGTGGCGATGGGACAGTTTTGTCTGCCTGTCGCCAATTGGCTCCTGCGGGCATCCCCATTTTGACCATCAATACTGGACACATGGGTTTCTTAACCGAAACCTATCTCAACCAGCTCCCTGAAGCCTTAAGTGCGCTCATGGAAGGTCACTACACCGTCGAAGATCGGGTCATGCTGACGGTGCAGGTGATTCATGAAGGCACAGTGCTATGGGAGGCACTATCTCTTAACGAGATGGTGCTTCACAAAGAGCCGCTTTCGGGCATGTGTCATTTTGAGGTGGAGATTGGAGAACACGCCTTGGTGGATATTGCAGCCGATGGCGTCATTATTTCAACCCCGACTGGTTCCACGGCTTATGCACTGGCAGCAGGTGGCCCTGTGATTGCCCCTGGGGTTTCGGTGGTGCAGTTAATCCCCATTTGCCCTCACTCGTTGGCTTCGCGAGCGCTGGTGTTTTCTGATACTGAAGCCGTTGAAATTTTTCCGGCTAATCGCCAGCAGCTTATTTTGGTGGTAGACGGCAATGCGGGCTGCTATATGCTGCCAGATGATCGGGTTCGGGTACAAAAATCACCCTTTTCAGCCCGCTTTATTCGATTGGGTTCACCAGAATTTTTCAAAATCTTGCGAGAGAAGCTGGGCTGGGGACTACCTCACATTGCAAAGCCTACCTCTGTGGAGTTGCCTTAGAAAGAATAGGGAGAATGGCTAAAAATGACCTCTCCTCAGCTATCTTAGTGGCTGAAAACAAGTCGTATTCTTCACTGCTTTTCGGTTATGTTACGGCGGCGGTAGAGTTCATTTTTAGCCAGCCAAAAATTTGCTCACAGGTAAGTTCTAGGTCAATGGAGGTGAGGACAGGAAGGCGATCGCCACCTTCGCAAAAAATAGGCAATTGGTTCGGCGTAAAAACTAAAATCGAGCGATCAGAGGGGTCTAACATCCACCCCAATTTTGTGCCGTGCTGGAGACTATACAGAATTTTTTGCGTCACCCGATTAGGGCTTTCACCAGGGGAAAGAATTTCAATGATCCAATCTGGAGCAATAGAGAAATCATTAGGGACTTCTCCATCTGCATCAAAGGGAATATGCCCCCATTCAAACACTGCAATATCAGGGACAATCGAGCGATCGCCAAAGCTACAGCGTAATTCAGGCCAAGCGTAGGCAATTTTAGAGCTGGATGCCGCCTGATTTATAGAAATAGAGAGACTCAGCTGTAGGTGACTATGTTTACCCTTTGGCATAATTTTTTGCAGAATCTCTCCGTCGATATACTCGCTGGCAGGTTCGGTTTCGGGGAGATC
>JBGSVR010000370.1:0-1757 GCA_041752855.1 Thermosynechococcaceae cyanobacterium | reverse complement strand
GGGGGCTGAGAAGGTTGCGGCGCTGTTAGATCAGTTTTTGAACTATCGGGGCGAAATAATCAGCAGCCCTGAGGCGTTGGCGAAACAGATGGCGCGGTTGACGAAGGCGATTCGGTTGGCGACGACGACGGCGCTGGAGTTAGAGGCGACCGATGGTGAACTGCATCAGCTTAAGCAGGGGTTTAGTGAGGTGCTGCTGCCGGATCTCGATGACGTGGATTTTGCAGATATGTACGCTCAGACGATTTCTTATGGGCTATTTGCGGCGCGGGTGGGTCATGCTCAAAACCCTGGGGGTGAGACGTTTACGCGGCGAACGGCGGGTACATATATCCCTGCTACGAATCCATTTTTGAAGCGGTTGTTTAATACGATTGTTGAAACGGATGCGGTGAGCCAAATTGATTGGGCGATCGATGACCTCGTTCAATTACTGTCTCAGGTGGAGATGGGCAGTATTTTAGAAAATTTTGGGCGGCGCACTCGCCAAGAAGATCCGGTGGTGCATTTTTATGAGACGTTTCTGGCGGCGTACAATGCGGCGCTGCGAAAGAGCAGGGGCGTTTACTATACGCCGGAGCCTGTGGTGTCGTTTATTGTGCGCTCTGTAGATGCCATTCTGAAGGATCGCTTTGATTTGCCGTTGGGGTTAGCAGACTATAGCAAAGACCCCGCAACGCAAAAGCCGAGGGTGCAAATTCTAGACCCTGCTACGGGGACGGGGACGTTTTTGTATGAGGTGGTGAAGCAGATTTATCGCAATCTTGAAGCGATTGGCATGGCGGGTCAGTGGGATGGCTATGTGCGAGAGAATTTGCTGGGTCGATTGTTTGGGTTTGAGCTGCTGATGGCTCCCTATGCGATCGCCCATCTTAAGCTAGGGCTACAGCTTCAGGAGTTGGGCTACCAGTTTAAGGGTAAGCAGCGGTTGGGCATTTACCTCACAAATACGCTAGATGAGGCGCTGAAGAAGTCGGAGATTTTGTTTGGGCAGTTTGTGGCGCAGGAGGCGAATGAAGCCTCAACGGTGAAGCGGGATATGCCTGTGATGGTGGTATTGGGCAATCCACCCTACTCGGGACATTCGGCAAATAAAAGTGAGTGGATCGCAGGCTTGGTTCATGATTATTACTACGTAAATGGTGTGCCACTCGGTGAAAAGAACCCTAAATGGTTACAGGATGATTATGTAAAATTTATTCGCTTTGGGCAATGGCGAGTGAGCGAAACGGGTTATGGCGTTTTAGCCTTTGTGACCAATCACGGTTATTTAGATAACCCTACATTTAGAGGAATGCGTCAGAATTTGATGCAAACTTTTACAGATATTTATATTTTAGATTTACACGGAAATTCTAAGAAAAAAGAAATTTCTCCCGATGGCTCTCGCGATCAAAATGTCTTTGATATTCAGCAGGGTGTAAGTATTGGTATTTTCATAAAGGAGCCTGAAAAGAATTTACCTGCAAAAGTCCACCATTCGGAGTTATGGGGCGATCGAGCATCTAAATATAAGATTTTGAATTCGTTAGAGATTAACGATATTAAGTGGAAAACTGTTGAACCTCAACCAAAATTTTATTTATTTTGTTCTCAAGATACGAACTTAAGCGCAGAGTATAGCAATCCTGAATGATATGAAGACAGATCATGTATAGAAAAAGCTGTTTAGACTGAAATTAACTCAACTTTCTGGTCAAAAGTGCCATACATATTTAACTTGGGGAATTCAAAAAACTGATAATGTGTTGCGAGCA
>JBGSVR010000369.1:0-1551 GCA_041752855.1 Thermosynechococcaceae cyanobacterium | reverse complement strand
GCGCGGCTGTCCGGCAAAGTGCAGTTTTTGCCTCTGGCCTCAAACCATTGGCGGTCATCAGTATCGTTCTAAAAGTCCTGATGTGGTAGGGCGTGAGCTAGAAGAAGCCAAGGCGCTGTTTGGCGATCGCGTCCGAGAGTACATGTTTGACGACGATACGTTTACGATTGACAAACAACGGGCGATCGCCATCAGTAAGCACATGAAGCGGCTGGGTCTAACCTGGAGCTGTAATGCCCGTGCCAACCTAGACTACGACACCCTGAAGGAACTGCGCGATAATGGGTTGCGGCTACTGCTCGTAGGATTTGAGTCTGGCAATCAGCAGATCCTCGACAACATCCAGAAGGGGGTGAAGATTGAGGTGGCGCGTAAGTTTATGAAGCACTGTAAAGACTTGGGCATTAAGGTTCACGGGACGTTCATCATCGGGCTACCTGTAGAAACCAAGGAAACCATTGAAGATACGGTGAAGTTTGCCCAGGAGTTAAGCCCTCATACCATTCAGGTCTCGATCGCAGCCCCTTACCCTGGCACGGCGCTCTATGCCCAAGCGAAAGCCAACGGCTGGTTTGCGGATGATACGCTGATCGCCAATTCTGGCATTCAGACTTCGACGCTGCGGTATCCTGACCTATCGAGTGAGGATATTGAAAATGCGGTGGAGCAGATGTATCGCAGGTTTTATTTCCGGCCTCAGGCGATCGTGCCCATTGTGAAGGAGATGTTGGGGGATCCGCAGATGTTGCGGCGACGGCTCAGAGAAGGAGGTGAGTTTTTCTCTTACCTGAAGGAGCGTCGTAATTCGCAGGATGTGGCGCATCGCAAGGCGAAAGCGTTGGTATAAGTCTTGGTTGCTGGGTTTTGCTTTGCTTAACCCAGCCTATTTGTTAGCAAAGATAAGACTTGACTCATCTTGATATGTATAGCTCTAACTTCTCTTTCAATTGAATCAAGGCGTTTCAAAATAAGGTCATTTGAGCCATCAGTAATTATAGAGTTTTGTCCTGAAGCATCATTTATTTTTCCAGCAAGAGCTGACCAACTACTAGCCTTCAAACCTAAACAAGATTTTGCTTCTTTAAACGTACTAAACTGTTTTTTGAGCATTGCAACAGTGTAAGTTTTATGCTGAGTTGCTTGAACCTGTTTATCTAAATCTTCCTCAACCATATTGACAACTTCATTAATAAGTCGATCATGGTTTTCGCTAATTTGAGCAGCAGATCCTAAGATGCGAGAAGTCGCTTTAATTTGCAAATCGGTTTCCTGTCTAAGCTGATCTGCAATTCTCCGAACTTGTTCCCCGAATGTTTCCTTTTGCTGCATGGTTACAACTGGCAAAGATTCTTGACTCATGTGAGTTCTTTCTTACTCGCCCAAAATATCTTTAAGAACAACCCAAATACGTCTATAGCAATCCTGAATGATATGAAGACAGATCATGTATAGAAAAAGCTGTTTAGACTGAAATTAACTCAACTTTCTGGTCAAAAGTGCCATACATATTTAACTTGGGGAATTCAAAAAACTGATAATGTGTTGCGAGCA